>CAXBAZ010000304.1:0-5484 GCA_963973395.1 uncultured Acidimicrobiaceae bacterium | reverse complement strand
AGCCATTCGTCGGCGATCCCCACGCCGCCCGTGAACCCGATTCGTTCGTCGCACACGAGCACCTTGCGATGGGTCCGATGATTGGCCCGGATCGGGTGGAGCGGGCTCGGGGGCCGGAACCATCGAACGTCGACCCCGCGGTCTTTCATCCGGCGGACGATCTTACGATCGATCGACTTGGCGCCGACCATGTCGAGCAACACCCTCACCCGCGCACCACGCTCGGCGGCACGTCCGAGCGCATCGGCGAACTGGGTGCCGATCGATCCCGACCAGTAGATGAAGGTCAGGAAGTCGATCGAGGTCGTCGCATCCTCGATCGCGGCCAACATGGCCGGAAAGATCTCGTCGCCGTTGCGCAATAGGTCGAGCCGATTGCCCGGCGTGGTGGGAACGCCGCTGACCGAGGTCAGTGTTCGGCGGAGGCGGCCGACCCGCGCATCGATCACGGGGTGGCCACCACCCTCACGAGTCGTCCTCGATGCGGCGGTGCCGGTGGCTGAACACACAGAACGCTCCGTAGAGCATCAGGCCGACCGCACTGATCCACACGAGGATCTCGCCGGTCGAGCTCGTCGCGACCTCACGCAGCGCTCCGTCGAACCCCCGCGCATCGTCGGGGTCGAACGTGATCGCCGAGCGGCTGACGAAGAACCCCACGAGGATCGTGACCACACCGCGCCCGATCCAACCTGCGACACCGGCGGCGATGATCACGGTGTCGACCGCTTCGTCGTCGGATTCGTCGGCGCCGTGCAGGTTGTCGGTGAAGCTGCGCATCAGTGCCTTGTGGACGATGAAGAACACCCCGACGATGATCGTCGCCACACCGCCGGCGATCACGAGCACCCGTCCCCAGGTCGACTCGAGCAGCGATCGCGACACCTGCTCGACGGTGCTGCCGTCGTCGCTCCCGCTCCCCCGCATGACGAGACGGGCGGCCGTGTACCCCAGCGCGGCGTAGAACAGGACCGAGAACGTGTATGCGACCCGGTGCGCCCAGGCGGACAGATCGTTGCCGCGGATCACCGCGACGCTCAGCGCGCGGAACATGAAGTAGAGGATGATCCCGACGAGCATCACCGTCAGCAGGACCCGGCCGCCCGGTTGCTCGATGATCCGGGTCAGCGCGCCGGTCGTCGACGCCTCGTCGTCGGTCGGCTCCTGGCGGGCGATCTGCATGGCCGTGGCGCCGAACAGGAAGTAGACCACCCCTTTCGCGACCCATCCGAGCTGCACGAGCGTCTCCAGCCACGGCCGCTCGCGCATCGCGTCGTCGACCTCCTCGGCTGCGGCGTCTCCGTCGGCGCCTCCATCGGTCGTCATCGTCGCTTCTCGTCGCCCGTCCGGGGCATCTCGTCGTGGTCGTGACCGGTGTCGTCGGGAACACGCCGGTCGGCGTCGCCCGTACCCCGCTCCGACGGCGCCGAAACCTGGGCGAACGGCATCCGGCCGGCGAGCCACCACGGCACGAACTGGGCGACGACGACGAACGACGCCAGCACGATCACGGCCAGACGAGCCAGCGTGAACGCGCGCGACATGTCGCCGCGGCTCGACACCGCGAGCCGTCCCGCCTCACTGGCCGTACTGCGGTACTCGTCGAGCAGCGCGGCACTGTCCGCCAGCGCCATCCGTGTATCGACGAGGTCGTCGCGAACGGCCTCGATCTGGTCCCCGACATCGTCCGACCCGTCGGCGAACGCCTGCAGCTCGGTCGTCAAGCTGGTGAGGTCGTCACCGATGGGATCGAACGCTTCGCGCAGGTTGGCGATCGCCACGGGCAGCGGCACGTCGGGGTCGTAGTCCGGCCCGAACGGCACGCTCGACAGACCGCTCAGGGTCGAATCGATCGCCCCACTCAGCGACTCGACCGTCGCCAGGGCGACGTCGATGTCGTCGAAGCTCTGCGGCAGCGTGGCCGAGAGCGAAGCGGTGGTCGACGCGACGCCGGCGGTGTCGCCCAGCGAGGTCTCGATGGCGCCCAAGGTGGCCCCGACGGTCTGGAGGCCGGCGTCGAGTGACTCGATCAAGGTCTCGGCGACGTCGATCGTCTCCAGGACGCTCGCCGAAGCGGACTCGCCGATCTGCAGGCTCTGATCGAGGTTCTCGTCGAGGTCGGTCAGGAACAGCCAGCCCGCCACTCCGAGCACCAGACCCGTCACGACGCCGAAGACCGCGATCGCACGGAACCACGTCGAACCTGTCGTCGAAGCTGTCGTCGAGTTCACGCCGCCGCCTTCGGTGAGAGTTGCCGCCGCAGACCGACGATCGCGATCGCGCCGTAGCCGACGACGAGCGCCGCCAGTCCGACCACCACCCAGGTGTCGGGCGCCAGCCCGCGCAGCATCACGTCCTGGAACGAAGCGATGCCGTAGGTGACCGGCAGCAGCCACGAGATGATCCGGACCGGATAGCTCAGCCCGTCGATCGGGAGCATGAAGCCGCTGAAGAACAGGCCGGCCAACAGCACCAACATGGCGTACTGCACGGCTTGACTCTCGGAGCCGGCGACGATGGCGAGCACCATGCCGAGCGCCAAGGAGGCCAGCAGAACCCCGACCACCGTGAACGCGACCCATGCCACCGACCCGACGAGCGGCACGCTGAGGCCGTACACCGACGCCGCGATCAGCAACGCGCCGACGACCGTGCCCACCAGGAGGTAGGCGAAGATCTTGCCGACGATGATCTCGACCGACGACAGCGGCCCCACCCGCATCAGCTCGAACAAACCCGTCCGACGATCACGCACGAGTGACAGTGCCGCGAACGTCAACGCGAGATGCTGGAGCAGGAGCGCCAGCGACGCCGGGGTGAAGTACTCGGTGGGATTGATCCGTCCGTCGATGCGGTTGTCGGTCACGCTCTGGAACGGACGGATGAGCACCTCCGGGTCGAGGATCACGACCTCGTCGAGCGAGGCGGTGAGCGTCGAGACCGACTCGGCGAACTCGTTCAGCTCCGCGTCGGTGGTCCGGTCGCTGATCGTCTGCAGCCGCTCGGCCACCGCGAGCGTGTCGGATCGGACCGTGGCCAGTGCCTCGGCGCGTCGATCGTCACCGAGGTCGAGCCGGTCGAGCACGGTGGACGACCCGCCCAGAGCATCCTCCACGAGGCCGAGCTGGGACATGAGCTCGTCGCGGGTCTGCAGCGGGTCGTCGACCAGTTCATCACTCAGCGCGAGCAGCCGTTCCCGCATCGTCGCCGAGTCGGGCATCGCGTCCTGGGCTTCGACGGCCAGCGTGGTGAGCACGGTCGCGTTCACCTCCTGGATCGCGAGCCGGGCGGCGATCTCGACTGCACCTTCCTGGATCGGGTCGATCTCGTTGTGGATCAGTCGGATGACGGCACGTTCGCCGGTCATCACCTCCGTCGCCGGATCGTCCGGGAAGATCACCACCAGGTCGGCACGGCCGGCATCGAGCTCGGCGACACCCTCGGCCTCGGTGGCCACCATCCCCTGTGATTCGATGAAGTCGGCGAGATCCTCTTCATAGGTGACGAGGACCTCCTCGTAGATCGACCCGGGAGGGCCCACGAAGATAGCACGCTTCACGATCGCGGTTTCGGAGTACCCGGAACCGAACATGACGAGCACTGCGAACGGGCCGACGACGAGCAGGGCGACGAGACGTGGCTGGCGGAGGATCTCGACGACCTCCTTGCGGAGGAATGCGAACGAGCGGATCACGACCGCCCAGAGCGGGCGGACGACCGAGAGCGAATTGTCGGTGACGCTCACGCGCCTTCCTCCGACGGCTCGAACCCGGTGTACGGGTTCGCGCTGCCCGATGCCGGGAGGTTCGGATCGCCGCGCTCGGGATCGGGGGATTCGTCCGCGGCGCCGTGGTCGCGGATCGAGGTCCGGTGCCGCTGCACGACGCGCACGAACGCCTCGTCGTAGTCGACGTCGTGTTCGTCGACCTCGAACACCTCGAGGCCCAGCTCGGAGAACGCCCGCTCGACGTCCCCGATCGCTCGGTCGGCGTCGTCGACCACGAGGCGGACGGCGCTCGACCAGCAGCAGCTCTCCGTCGCTCAACAGGCCCACCTGGTCGCACATGCCGGCCTCCCCGACGTACTGGGTGGTGACGACGAGCGTCTTCCCGGTCGCTGCGACCTCGCGGAACTGTTTCCAGATCTTGTCGCGCAGGATCGGGTCGATGCCCGCCGTCGGCTCGTCGAGGAACACGATGTCGGGGTCGTGGACGAACGCCGCCGCGAGGGCGAGCCGCCGCTGCATGCCACCCGATGCGTCGGCGACACGTTTGCCGGCGTCGTCGGTGAGTTCCACCCAGTCGAGCACCGAGCAGAGCCGCTGCCTCCGGCGCAACGGCAACCCGTACATGGAGGCATGGAAGCTCAGGTTCTCCATCAGCGACAGGTCGGGGAACAACGCCGGGGTCTGGGGCAGATAGCCGATCCGCGACCGCTGGGCGCTCGACAGGTCGACCGACGGGGTGCCACCGATCGACGCCTCGCCCGAGGTCGGCGCCAACAGACCGGTCATCAGCCGAACCGTCGTCGTCTTGCCACAGCCGCTCGGCCCGATCAATCCGACGATCGAGCCAGGTGCAACGTCGAGGTCGAGGCCGTGCAGGACTTCGACGTCGTCGAACGACTTGCGGAGTTCACGTGTCGTCACCGAGTGGAGGCGTTCGCCACCATGTCGGCCGGTACGGCGGGCAGGCCGGGCCGACGTGGGCGCTTCGGGCGGGCTCGTGGGCGTCGGCGTGGTCGTGGTCATCTTTCCTCCTGGCAGTCCCGGTGGCTCGGGCAACCCGGTGCCAGTACCCGCCCCGCGAGCACCGGAAACCAGGGCCCCAGGCGACCATCTCGACCATGCCCGGAATTTCTTGACACGATCAAGAAGCTCTTGACCCACTGTTATGCGAGCGTCGGCTGGGGTACCGTTGCGCACGACGGACCACAGGAGGGCACCGAAGATGAAGCGCGTACTCATGGGCTTGGCGGCGATCGCTGCGATGACCTGCATCCCCCAGACCGCGTCGGCACAAGATGCCGCCGACCTCACCCTCGTGCACGGCATTCCCGGCACCACCGTCGACCTGACCGTCGACGGCACCGTGGTCATCGACGCCTTCGTCCCCGGTTCCCTGGCCAACATCTCGTCGTTCGCCGGCCAGACCCTGCAGAACGTCACGGTGACCGACGACGCCACCGGCGACGTCGTGATCGGCCCGGTCTCGAGCCTCGTCGTGCCCGACTCGGGCAGCCACAGCATCGTCGCCCACCTCGACGACGAGGGCACGCCCGTGCTCAGCACGTTCGAGAACAACACCGAGCCCACGGCCACCGGCGACGCCCGTCTCACCCTGCGCCACACCGCCGAGGCCCCGGCCGTCGATCTGATCGTCGCCGACCAGCGTCCGATCGTCGGCGCCACCAACGGACAGAGTGCCGAACTCGAACTGCCCGACGGTTCGCTCACCGACGCCCAGATCGCTCCGACAGGCGCCG
>CAXBAZ010000303.1:0-5496 GCA_963973395.1 uncultured Acidimicrobiaceae bacterium | reverse complement strand
AGTCGAACTTCTCGACGGCGTGCATCAGGCCGAGGTTGCCCTCCTGGATCAGGTCGAGCAGGGGCAGGCCGGACGCCTGGTACTTCTTGGCGATCGACACCACGAGCCGGAGGTTCGACTGGACGAACTGGCGCTCGGCCTCTTCGCCCTTGCGGGCCACGCGACGGAGCTCACGCTTCTTGGCGGCCGTGATGTCCTTGCCGCCGGCGTCGAGCTTCTCGATCGCCTCTTTGCCGGCCTCGATCGCTTTCGCGAGACGGACCTCGTCGTCTTTGGTCAGCAGGGTGTACTGGCCGATATCGGTGAGATACAGGCGGACGAGGTCTTCGTCGTCACGGTCGACGCGATCTTTGGCCACGTTGTTGGCTCCCTTGGGTCCGGTGGTTGGACGAGTCGCCGGGCCGGCGATCGTTGATGCCGTTCAGATCGTCTGGATCGGTGCTGGCGTCCGGGTTGCCACTCCCGTTCGCCCTGCGGGCTGCACGATCCACCAGGTCACTGAAGGGTTGTGGTAACGATACCGACGCGCTCCACATGGCCAACCAGCGGGCACCGTTTCCCCGGCCGGTAACTGTGTTCCGTATGGCTGTCCAGGTGGTATCTGATATTCCGATCGCCACTCATCGCTGCGACGAAATCCGAGGATCGGCCCGTGTGTCACCCGATCGGACCAGCCACCACCCCTGATGGGGCGTCGGGATCTGGCCGCTCCGCGCCGGTATATTGACGGTCACTCGTGCCCTTCGGGGCACACAGATTCCGAAGGAGGAATCCATGGCGAACCCGGTTCTCAACGATCGAGCACTGTCGCAGGCGTCCAACACGTGGGCGCCACCCGAGTCGAACACCGGCTACTTCCCGCCCGTCGACGACGGCCCCAGCAGCCCGTTCGTGCGCGAGACGATGACGGTCAACGGCGTCATCAGCGCCACCGCGACGCTGTTCGTGCTCCTGCTCGCGAGCGCCGCGTTCGGCTGGTTCCAGACCGGCGCTCCCCAAGAAGTGGTCTTGAGCGACGGCACCGTCGGGTACCAGAACTCGATCCCGATGCTGGCGTGGGCCGGCCTGGTCGTGGGCATCGGCCTGACGTTCCTGTTGATGTTCAAGCCACACCTCGCGAAGTTCATCGCCCCGATCTACGCGATCGCCGAGGGGTACTTCGTCGGTGCGATCTCGCGGGCGTACGAGAACCTGTACGACGGGCTCGTGGTCCAGGCCGCCGGCATGACCCTCGCCGTGTTCGCCGTGATGCTGGTGCTCTACCGCACGGGCGTCATCCGCGTCACCGAACGGTTCCGCAAGATCGTGGTGACCGCCACGATCGGCGTGATGGTCTTCTACGGCATCAGCATGATGATCAGCCTGTTCGGCGGCTCGGTCAGCTTCCTGTCCAGCCCGAGCCTGCTGGGGATCGGCTTCAGCGTCCTGGTCGCCGGGCTCGCCGCGTTCAACCTCGCACTCGACTTCGACTTCATCGAGAAGGGGTCGAAGCAGGGTCTCGACAAGAACTTCGAGTGGTACGCCGCGTTCGGGCTGCTCGTCACCATCATCTGGCTCTACCTCGAGCTGCTCCGCCTGCTCGCCAAGCTCCGGGAGCGGTGACCCCGCTCGGTGAGGCAGTGGCCGTCTCGGCGGCCGGTGCCGCACTCGCCGGAACGGTCGGGTCGCTGGCAGGGGTGACCGCCCCGGCGGCCCTCGTCGGCGGGCTCAACGGGTTCGTCTCCGGACGACGAGGTGTCTACCACTGGCGTTCGGCCAAGGGGGCGGGCGCGTTCGTGCTCGACTCCACGTGGGGTCTGGCGACCACCTGTTCCGGTCTCGTCGCCCACGCGGTCGGGGCGGTACGCGGCGACGCCGGCTATTGCGACGAGTTGAGCCGCCGACAGAACCGCCATGTCTACGCGCGAGGGTTCCAGCCGCGCCGGCGCTTCGCGACCACGTTCGGCAACGTGGTCAACGGTGCGGGCGACGTGACGAACCCTCGTCGTGTGCGGCTGGTGACCGATCACGAGGACGTCCACGTGTGGCAGGCGCGCGGGTTCGGGCCGCTGTACCCGGTGCTGTACCTCGGCTGGACCATCGGCGGTGGCGTCGCCGGCGCGCTCACGTGGTTGCTGCGCCGGCGCGACGAACCCTTCACCAAGGTCGTCGAGTCGTGTGCGTACTACCTCAACCCGTTCGAGTACTGGGCGTACAGTCGCGACGGCCACTGGCCGCCGCACGGCCTCCTGCCGTCGATCGGTCCGCGGCGGCCGATCGTGCGCAGCCTCGCCGACCGCCGCTGATCGGAAGCGAACGGAGCGAACCGGGCTCGCTCCGTTCCAACCTCCGGTCACGGTGTCACATGTAGTAGCCGGTGATGTCGATGATCGCGTCGAACGATCCGACCGGGCCGGCGATGATCCGCACCTGGCGGCTGCCGTCGATGCCGACGATGCCGGCGTTGGCGATCGAGACGCCCGGACCGGTCCAGTTGAGGCTCGACACCGCGCTGGTGGTGACGTCGCCGGGCACCACCGCGAGGAAGCTGCCCCCGGTGGTGTTGGTCGCCGTCACGTTGAACGCGACCGCCGTCGCGCCGTTCGGTACGGCGTCGGCGGTGTCGACCGCACCGGTCAGCAGGTCGCGACCGTCCTTGATCGAGATCACCTTGTTGGACTCGGCGGTGAACGGGCCGCTCTCCGGGACCGCCCCGATGCGCGAGTCGTACGCCCGGATCGGTGTGATCGGGTAGAACGAGGCGGCGCTGCCCGGCGAGCTGGGCGGGCTGCTCGATCCGGTGACCTGCTGCCACTCGTTCGTGGCGTAGCAGTACCACAGGTGGCCGTCGGCGTCGCGGGCGAGTGTGCCGACCGAGCCGTTGTCGCCGGCGCTGCCCGAGTGGCCGGCCTTCGTGAGGCCCAGCCGACCGCTCTGGTCGGCGAGCACGTCATAGCTCGCACCGCGCCCGACCACGCCGGTGCCCCGCCCCGACGTACCGAGCACGCCGATGCCGTCGGCGGAGGAGTTGTCGTGGTGGCCGTACACGCCGACGCCGTTCTCCTCGGTCGTGAGGCCGTAGACGCCGGCGCCGGTCGCATCGGTCGTCAGACCCCACACGCCGTGGCCGCTGCCGGTGTTGCGGCCGTAGACACCCGCCGAATCGGTGCCGACCGCCGAGTGCAGACCGTAGACACCGAAGCCCCCGCTGGCGGAGTTCTCGCCGCGCACACCGGTGCCGCTGTTGCCGCTGTTGGCGCCGTAGACGCCACGGCCGCCCGATCCGGAGCTGATGCCGTACACGCCCCAACCGGCGCTGCCCGTGGCCTCGCCACGCACGCCGCTGTGGTCGTCGGTCGTTGCCCGCCCGCGGATGCTGGAACTCTGACCGTTCGGAGACGTTCCGTCGACGATATACAGGCTCGAACCGCCCGACAGAACGGTCGTGGCTGTCCCGGTGTTGCCCTCACCAACTGTCAGCGGGTCGCCGTTGGCAGCCCCGGCGGACTTCGAGGCGGCGAGGCCGGCGACCGCGGCGACCGCCGCTGCGGCGCCCGCCTTGGTGAACAGGTCGCGGCGCCCGTTCGTGGGTTCGGCTGCGTGGGTGACCTCGGAGGTCGGTACCTCGGGCAGTTCGGTGCTCATCGTGGAAATCCCTTCGTCGTGTGTACGTCTGTGTGGGGACGACGACCCCGTTCCCCCGGGCCGCCAGCCCACCGTGCCACACTAAGCGGTCGTGACGCCTCCGATTTCGCTTCTGGGTCTCGAGCTCATCGTCGACGACCTCGATCGTGCCGTCGCGCTGTTCGTCGACCTGCTCGGGTTCGAACTGCATCAGCGCGGCGAGAGCGGTGTGGTCGCCGGCGAGACAGCGATCGTGACCGACGGCCGCATCGCGCTGACCCTGCTCCATCCGACGACCCAGGGCGAGGCGCGGATCCTGCCCGATCGAGCGCCACGACTCAGCCAGATGATCTTCGGCACCGAGCGCGCCGCGCTCGACGACGTCGCCGGCCCCATGATCGAGGCCGGACTCGCGCTGACCCCGACCCGGGACGGGTTCTACCTCAAGCCCGAGGCGATCTCGGGAGTGCTCGGGTTCGAAACCGCGGTCGTGATGACCACCGACGGGTGAGCGATCTTCCTGCGCTCGTCAGGCTCGACGACGAGCAGCTCTCCACCCATCGTGCGGCGCACGAGGCGTTCCAGTCGGCGCTCACCTCGGCCGACCCCGCCGTCGAGGCATCCGTTCGTCGCTGCTCGCGGCGGTTGCTGATCGAGGCGCTCGCCAACCTGCTGGTCGTGTTCGACGACGCCGAGCGGCCGATGCTGTTGCCACCCCCGCGGCGATTCCTCTCCGCGCCGGCGGTGCAGCGGGTGGCGGGGGCCGAGGTGGCGCTCCGACACATCGACAGCGCCCTGATGATCCGCACGATGCTCGACGGACGACCGGCCGTGCACGCAGCGACCCCGCTCGTGCTCAACGCTCTGCTCGCCGGGCCGGTGGGCGAGCGCGAGACCAACCCCGGACTGCTCAGAGCGACCGCCACGAGTTGGAAGCCGGATGCGAACGCGTTCCGGCACCCTCCGCCCGAGGATGTCGCCGATCTGATGTCCGCGGTGATGGCGGTGGCGTCCGACGAGTCGGTCCCGGCGGTCGAACGAGCCGGGTGGTCGACGTTCCTCACGATGACCATCCATCCGTTCGTCGACGGCAACGGACGGACGGCCCGGGCGCTGTTCCTCGCCGTGGCCGGCACGGATCTGCCCGGCGAGATCGACTGGGGCGTGCTCGACCAGTGGCACCTCGCTCGCGTCGCGTACGTCGATGCCCTCCAGGCCGGGCAGCGGGCCGAGCGGTACGCCGGGCATGCGGTCGATCCGGGGCCGTTCGTCAGGTTCGGCGCGCGGTCGTCCACACGTGGCGCGGAGATCGGCGTCGCCAGGGTGGAGCTGCTGTCCCGAGCCGCCGAGGACCGACCCGAACTCCGTGATCCGACCGTGATGCGCACGGTGGTGGATCGGTTCGTCACCTTCGACGAACTGCTCGCAGATTCGCCGGACGACCCCGAGACCACGATGGCTCGTGTCGACGAGCTCGTGGAACGTGGGCTGCTCACGATCCGGCATGCCGGCGCCGGTGACCCCGCCGACGTGGTCGGCGGCCGGGGTGTGGTCGTCGGCGACGCGATCGCCGCCACGGCGACCCTGATCCGGCAGACCCGCTACACCTCCACCCGCCGCTGAGGGGAGGCACGAACGGAGCGAACCGGGTTCGCTCCGTTCGGTCACCCGTCGCGGAGGTCGGTGAGGTCGTTGCGCACGAGCGTCAGCACCCGTTGTGTGCCGGGGTCGAGATCGGGGTCGATCCGACGGGACAGCGTCTCGAGCTCTTCGAGCATCCCGGTGATCACCGCCCGGTACGACGCGGCGTCGGGGGCGGCCGGAAGCCGGGTTCGGCGGGCGTCGGCCACCGCACCGTCGAGGTCGACGGGCGGGATCGTCGGCGAACGCACG
>CAXBAZ010000302.1:0-5500 GCA_963973395.1 uncultured Acidimicrobiaceae bacterium | reverse complement strand
GGAGCGATCGATGCCCGTCATCACCGCGACCCGCTCGGACCGGCGGTCGTGTTCGAGCCGTTGGCCGCGCACGCCGGCACGCCGGCGGGCGACCGAGACGCCGAGCGCCAGAGCACAGGAGGCGACCACGGCGATCGAGCTCGCCTCACGAACGGGCACCGTGCCGTATCTGAACCCGACGACGACAGCCCCCAGCGCGAGCAGGCCGAACGTGCCACGGAGCAGCCAGCCGTAGCCGAGACCGACCTCGCGGCGGCGGGTGGTGAACCAGCAGAACAGCATTCCCCCGACCGCCCACTGCAGCAGCACCGTGGCGGCGTCGAGGCGAATCACGTCGCTGGAGGGTAACGCCGTAGGCTCATGCATCCATGCCGACGGAGCACCGCCATCACCGGGCAGCCCCTCCCCTCCGGGTCGTGGCACTGATCGCCTGCCTCGCAGCCGCCACGGCGGGTTGCATCACCGGCGAGCGACCCGAGCTCGTACCGACGCCGGTCGTCGACGACCCAGCGGCGCAGGTCGTGCTCGAACGGCTCGAGCGGGCCGACTCGGTCCCGTTCACGGCGACCTACGACATCATCCCGAGCACCACCGGCGAGACGACGACCGCGACCGTCCGCCAGCTCGACGACCGACGCCGGATCACGATCGGCGAGGTCGACTTCCGGATCGACCAGGGCGTCGGCCGCACATGCCCGGCCGACGGCGACTGCGTCGACTTCCTCGACGATGCGCTCGTCAGCGATCTCAACATCACGCATCGGTTCTGGTCGGACGGCATCGCCGCCCGACTCGTGATCGACGCCGCCCGTCGCGTCGGCTTCGGCGACGGCCACACCGAGACGATCGCCGAACGCCCGGCCGCGTGCGCCGACGTGCCCGTGCTCGGCGGCGTCGTCGTGTACTGCGCGCTCGACGCAGGCATCCTGGCCCGCTACTTCAACGCCGACGTCTCGATCGAGCTGACGTCGTTCACGAACGACGTCGACGAAACAGCGCTGACCGGCGACGCCTGACGACCGACCGGAGGCGGTCAGCCCACCGAGACGAGGTCGTGGTCGGCGGCATTGACCGGGATCGGGCCGTCGCTGCCGGCGACGACGATGTCCTCGAGCCGCATGCCCCACCGGCCCGGCACGTAGATGCCAGGTTCGATGCTGAAGGCGTGACCGGCAGCCAGCGGCAGCCCGTTGCCCTCGACGATGTACGGGTCCTCGTGCTCCTCGAGGCCGATGCCGTGCCCCGTCCGATGGACGAAGTAGTCGCCGTAGCCGGCGTCGGCGATGATCGACCGGCCCACCCGGTCGACCTCTTCGCACGGCGTGCCGACGGTTGCGGCGGCCACCGACGCCGCCTGGGCCTCGTGCAGCACCGCGTACGCTTCGGCGACGTCGGCTGCGATCTCACCGGTGACGACGCAGCGGGTGATGTCGGAGCAGTAGCCGTTCATCGTGCCGCCGAAGTCACACAGCACGATCTCGCCCTCGCGGATCACCCGTGACCCGGCGTGGTGATGCGGACTGGCGGCGTTCTCGCCGGCCGCGACGATGGCGAAGTTCACCTTCTGGTGACCCTCGGCGATGATGCGGGCCGACAGGTCGGCCGACACCTCGGCCTCGGTCCGGCCGACCAGTGGGATCCGTCCCGCCTGCAACTCGGCGGCGATCCGGTCGACGGCGGCCCCGGCCGCCGCCAGGGCATCGATCTCGGCCCGGTCCTTCATCATCCGGAGCGGGCCGACCACGTCGACCGCTCGCCGGAACGTCGCCGTCGGCAGGTGGGGCAGCAGCTCGACGAGGAATCGGGCCCACATCTGATCACCGACGGCGACCGAGGCCGAACCCTGCGCGAGGCCCGCCACGATCGTGATCGGGTCGTCGGTCTCGTTCCACGGGAGCAGTTCGAACACGCCCGGCTGTGGATCGACACGCGGCGCTTCGAGCCGCGGGATCAACAGCGTCGCGTCGCCCTCGCGCGGCACCACGAGCATCGTCAGCCGCTCGAGCGGCATCGCCAGATAGCCGGTCAGGTACGGCAGGTCGTGGCCCACCGACAGGAGCAGGGTGTCGACGTCCCGCTCGGCCATGGCGGCTCGCACCCGATCGAGGCGGTCGAGGTAGATCTGCGTCACGTCGCCGAGCGTAACGCCTCTGCCCTGGCCGAGCGGCGGCCGGTGGCGACCACGACGATGCCGGCGACGACCGAGATCACCGCCGACACGAAGAAGGCGGTGCTGATCGCGTCGGTGAACGCCACCCCGGCCCGCTCGACCAACCGAGCTCCCTCCACACCGCCGATCTGTCGGGCCACCCCGATCGCTCCGCCGACCGACTCCTCGGCCACCGCACCGAACCCGTCGGGCACACGGGTGGCGTCGAACTCGACCCGGTAGCTCGACGTGACGATGCTGCCCAGGATCGCGATGCCCAGCGCACCGCCGAGCTCGCGCGTGGTGTCGTTCACCGCCGAGCCGACGCCTGCCTTGTTGAGCGGAACCGACGACATGATCGCCCCGGTGGCCGGAGCCATGCTGGCCGCCATCCCCGCCGACAGCAGCACGAGTCCGACGACGATGAAGAGGTACGACGTCTGCGTCGACATCGAGCCGAGCACCACGAAGCCCGCGGCGATCGAGCCGAGACCGGCGCCCATGACGTTGTTCATGCCGAACCGCCGGACGAGGCCGTCGCTGCGCGGTGAGACGATCAGCATCGTGACCGCGAACGGCAGTGTCGCGATGCCGGCGCGGAGCGGCGACCACCCGCGGACGAACTGGAAGTACTGGGTGATCAGGAAGAAGAACCCGAACATGACCATGAAGCCGAACGTGATCACGCCGCTCCCGGTCGCGAAGCGCCGGTCGCGGAAGTACTCCATCGGGAGCATCGGATGCTCGTTGCGGAGCTCCCAGGCGACGAATCCGGCGAGGGTCACGACGGCGATGACGAAGGCGGCGATGACCACCGAATCCGTCCAGCCCTTGGCCGGTCCTTCGATGATGCCGAACAGCAGGGCAGCCATGCCGACGAGGGAGAGCACGGCACCGAACGGATCGAGACGTGTGTGATCGTCGTCCCGGCTCCGGGGCGAGAGCACGGCGACCACGGCCAGCACCGCGAGCGCGGTGACCACGTTGACGACGAAGGCAGCACCCCACCAGAACGAGGGGAAGATCCACCATCCGGTCAGGAGGAATCCGACCACGAGTGGTCCGAGTGCGCCACCCGCTCCCGCGAAACCGGCCCAGATCGCGATGGCCTTGCCACGCTCCTCCGGCGGGAAGATCGCCGACAGCAGGCTGAGCGTCGCCGGCATCACGAACGCCGCGCCGATACCGGCCACGGCACGCGACACGATGACCATCTCCGACGTGTCGGCGAGGGCTCCGATCAGGGAGCCGAACGCGAACACGGCCAGTCCACCGACCAGCGCCAGCTTGCGACCGAACCGGTCGCCGATCGCGCCGGCGGTCAGGAGCAGCCCTGCGAACACGATCGCGTAGGAATCGACGATCCACTGCAGGTCGGTGGCGTCGGCGTCGAGGCTCTCCTGCATCGACGGCAGCGCGACGTTGATGCCCGACACCGACATCACGACCATCACGAGGCTCAGGCACATCACACCCAGCAGGAACCACCGCCGCTGGTGGATCTCGGGTCGTTCGTGGAGCAGGAGGGTGGGGGTCATGGGGCCGCTGGAACGCTACCGTTCCGGACCGGATCGTCAACGTGTCGTCGCGCTGCGATCGGCGGCGATCGAGACGATCGCGTCCAAGGCGTCCGGATCCTTCAGCGCGTCGCGACTGGCGACGGCGGCGGGGTCGCGGCCCAGCAGGATCTTCTTGACGGGGAGCTCCAACTTCTTGCCGCTGAGCGTCGTCGGGATCGACGTCACGCGGTGCACCTCGTCGGGGACGTGGCGCGGTGACAGACCGGATCGCAACCCGCTCCGGATCCGGGTGCGCACCTCGTCGTCGAGGTCGAGCCCGTCGTCGAGCACCACGAACAGCACCAGGGTGCCGGCGTCGTCGGCATCGGACGACTCGAGGTGGACGACCAGACTGTCGGCGACGCCGGAGATCGATTCGGCGACGCGGTAGATCTCGGCCGTGCCGACGCGCACACCGCCCCGGTTCAGCGTGGCGTCCGAACGGCCGCTGATGACACAGCTGCCCCGGTCGGTCACGACGACCCAGTCACCGTGACGCCACACGCCGGGGAACTCGTCGAAGTAGGCGGCCCGGTAGCGGGAGCCGTCATCGTCGCCCCAGAACCCGATCGGCATCGTCGGCATCGGCTGCGTGAGCACGAGTTCACCCTGCTCGCCCACCACCGGCCGCCCGGCCTCGTCGAACGCCGTCACGGCCGCGCCGAGGTACCGCGCAGGGATCTCACCTTCCCACACCGGGGTCATCGGGCTGCCGCCGACGAACGCCGAGCAGACATCGGTGCCCCCGGAGATCGGCGACAGCAACACATCGGGCGACACCGAGTCGTAGATCCAGCGGAACGCATCGGCGGGCAGCGGAGCACCCGTCGATCCGATCGCCCGCAGGTCGGACAGGTCGAACTCGTCGCCGGGGGCGATGCCAGCGCGCATGCACGCCGTGAAGAACGGTGCACCACCACCGAACCAGGTCAGTCGCTCGTCGGCCGCCAGCCTCCACAGCGTCTGCGGACCGTCGGCGTTCGGATCACCGTCGTAGAGCACGATCCGGGCCCCGACCAGCAAGCCGGACACGACGTAGTTCCACATCATCCAGCCGGTGGTGGTGAACCAGAAGAACCGATCGTCGGGACCCATGTCGCCGTGGAGCCCGATCACCTTCAGATGCTCGACCAGGATGCCGGCGTGGCCGTGCACGATCGGCTTCGGCAAGCCGGTCGTGCCCGACGAGTACAGCACGTAGAGCGGGTGCGACGCGTCGACGGCGGCATACGCCATCGGCGCTGCGTCGGCCAGCAACTCGTCCCAGGTGATCACACCCGTGCCGCCGGTCGTGGCTCCGGGGTACGGGACGACGACCGTGGCGGCCAAGGACGGCAGACCGGCACGGATCGTCGCGAGTTCATCGACGCGGCTCACCGTGTGCCGGCCGTAGCGGTACCCATCGACGGCGAGCAGCACGGTCGGCTCCACCTGCGCGAACCGGTCGAGCACGGCCTGCACCCCGAACTCGGGGGCACACGACGTCCATGTCGCTCCGAGGCTGGCCGTGGCGAGGAGCGCGACGACCGCCTCGGGCACGTTCGGGAGGTACGCCGCCACCCGGTCGCCCTCGCCGACGCCGAGGCGTTCGAGGCCACATCGGGCGCGAGCGACCTGCTCGGCCAGTTCGCCCCAGGTCAGCTCGACCCGGTCGCGCGACTGCGACCGCCCGACGATCGCGATGCGGTCGGGGTCGTCGCCGGCCCACCGCAGGACGTGGTGGGCATAGTTGAGTCGGGCGCCGCGGAACCACGTGGCACCGGGGATCGACCGCTGGTCGAGGACCTCACGA
>CAXBAZ010000301.1:0-5502 GCA_963973395.1 uncultured Acidimicrobiaceae bacterium | reverse complement strand
GCCTGGCCGCGAACGGCGTGTGCGGTCGCCGCCAGGGCCAGGGCGAGCGGCAGTGTGCCGGTCAGGTCTGAACGCCGGAGCAGCCGCACCGCCTCGTCGGCGTCGGCGGCGGCGCGATCCACAGCCCCGGCGAGCAGCAGAGCCGGCACGGTGACGTAGAGCCACGGCCCGGTCACCCGGCCGGCGAAGTCGTCGGCCCGTCGGGCGGCATCAGCAATTCCGAACGCCTCGTCGAGTTCGCACCGGGCCGTCGCGACGAGCACCGCATTCAAGCCGATCTGATCGCGCAGAAGCGGATCGGGAGCGTTGGTGATCTCGAGGAGGGTGACGACCCGGTCGAACGAAGCCTGGCTGTCGCCGACATCGCCCGTCATCGCATCGGAGAGCGTCCGCACCATCAACGCCCGCAGCTCGACCGCCGGATCGAGCGTGCGCCGATCGAGGAGTTCGTCGGCGACTTCGCGAGCGTGCCGGAGCTGGGCGATCACGCCAAGGGCAAGGGCGAGGCTCAGCCGCAACCGGTCACGATCATCCGGGTCGACAGTGACCGCAAGCTCGGACTGCAACAGATCGACGGCGTCGCCGGCCCGGCCAGCGCTCCACATCAGCAGCTGACCATGCGCAAGCGTCGCTCGAACCCGTCGTTGCGCATCGTCGGTCGACGCCCGAAGTTCACCCAACAATCGATCCGCCTCCTCCACGTCCCCCGCGCCGGCACAGGCGGCGGCGAGCACCTCGGTCGCTGCCTCGACGATCTCCGAGCCCAGTTCGCTGCCGCTCCGGCGGGCGAAGGAGGCGAACCGTTCGGCGTGCTCGAAGTCGAACGCGTCGAGGGCGGCGGTGGCGGCGTCGAGCGCAACTGTTGCGCTGGGCTCTCGATCCTCGTCGAGCAGGAGCCCGGCGACCCGGACCAGTTCGCCCGACCCGAGGTGCTCCTTGTCGACGACCTCGACGAGCCGGTCGACCAGGCCGGAGCGTAGAGCGGGCGAGGCCCATCCCCGCACGGCCTCGGCGACGATCGGATGGGCAGGACGGGCGACGAGCCCTGCACCTCGTCCGATCGTCTTCAGAAGGCCGTCGCGTTCGAGCGATCGCACCACCGACGGCGAACCGAGAGCAGCGACGACGGCCGGCGACAGCGAGTCGAGCAGCACAGCGCCGGTGAGGACCACCGCCTCCGCGTACGAGCACGATCGGAGTCGGTCGACAACGAGGTCGATGATGCGGTCGCTCGGTGCCAAATCGCCGACCAACTCGTGCCGAGCGCCGGCCTGGGCGATCGCGCCGGATTGGCATCCGGCGAGGCAGAGCTCGCGGATGAGCAGCGGGTTGCCCCGGGCCCGCTCCCACAAACGCAGCGAGAGCATCGTCGAGAGGTCCCCGGTGACGAACACGGCTGCCAGCGCATCGGCTTCCGGACGTGCGAGTGGCCCGACCTCGATGCGGTCGAACCGTTCACTCTTCCACTGACCGACGACTGCCGGTTCACCACTCGACTCGGACCGCACGGTGGCGATGACGGCACCGTTCGCCGCAACCCGGCGGACGATCTCAGAGCTCGCATCATCGATGAGGTCGATGTCGTCGACGACGACGATCGCGCCGGCCCGCTGTCGCTCGGTGACGTACTCGGTGACCTGTGCCACGAGTTGACCTGCGGTCACTCGTGCATCGGCGCCCAGGAGATGGGCCACGGCGCCGAACGGGATGCCCCCGACCACCTGGGAGCCGGTGATCGAGACGAGCGCCGCACCGCAGGGCGCGGTCGCAGCCCGGTGAGCGGCGACGTCGGCGACATGAGACTTGCCGACGCCAGCCTCGCCGACGAGGAGCACGCTGCGGCCGCGTTCGAGTTCGGCGGAGATCGCAGCGAGGATCTCAACCCGTCCCACGACCGTCTCGATCGCCATGAAACCCACGCTACGGCCAGGCGAGCGCTCGCGACACATGGGACGAGCCGAGCGCGACGCACCAGTGTGAGCCCCGCGACGGATCACCCACCAGCCGCGCTGAACGCCCCGCCTCCGCGACGTCGATCCACCTCGCACTTGCGCACGCATCCGGCGCAGAACTGTGACCATTCCGTGCACGCGCGTCCTGAGACGCGGTGTGGGCCTCTTCACCGACCTTTCGTGACCGCCGATCGAGATGTGCGCACGCGTGGACGCGACCTCCAACACTTCGCGTGACATGTGGGTGGCGGACCGCGTCGTCGAGTCGATCCATGAGATCGAACGGGACGGTGCCGATCAGGGCCCCGACGCGTTCGATTGCCACGGAGCGGACCAGTTCGGCTCGTGCCTTGGAGCCGGACTCCAGACCGGTCTGGTCGGCGGGAAGCAGCGTCTGGAACGGGTAGACGTGGTCGACTCGCCGGATGCGTGACGCATTTCGGCGTGGACCTGAGCGTTCTCGGCCGCGACTATCGCTCGGGTTCAGCGACCGATCGACCGATCGGAGATGCCGATCGCGAGCAGAACGAGGGATCGTGACTCTTGTTGATGTGAGTCTCCGATAGGCGTATGGTTAGGCGTATGCCTCGTGTTCAGGTCTACCTGCCCGACGATCTCCATGAACAACTGAAGCAACGCGACCTCCCAGCCTCGGAACTCTTGCAGGTTGCGCTCCGCGCAGAATTGGAGCGCCAGGACGCACTCGCTGAAACAGACCGATACCTCGAAGAACTCGCCGCTGAGGTCGGAGAGCCCAGCCAGCGGCAACAGGCCACCGCAGATGCAATCGCTCGGCGCATCCGGGATCGGTCGCTCGACCGAGTCGGGTGACCCGTGCTGGTCCTCGACAGCGGCGGCGTGTCACGTCTTTCTGCACGCACCAAGGCAGCACTCTCGCTCATCGGGGCGCTCAAGGCTCAGGAGCTCTGGCCACCGGTGATCCCGACGATGGTTCTCGTCGAGTCGCTCCATGGTGATCCGAGGCGGGACGCCACCACCTACCGATTCTTGAAGATGTGCATCATGGAACCGACGGTCAGCGAGTCGACTGCTCGGCGAGCAGCCGAGCTGCGACGGCGGGCCCGGGCTGGCTCTGCTGTCGACGCACTCGTTGTCGCGATCGCGGAGCCCAGCGGGACGGTCCTGACCGGTGACCGAGCGGACATCGAAGCGCTCGCCGCCCACGCCGATTCAGTTGCCGTCGAGGTCGTCTGACCGCTGGCGATCTGGAGCGGGTGGCAGGTCGCGAGACGCACAACCCCGGGTAGATGGTGCCCGGGGCGGGATTTGAACCCGCACTCCACGTGAATGGAAGGGGGGTTTAAGCCCCCCGTGTCTGCCAATTCCACCACCCGGGCCTGGCGGGGACGCTATCCGCTTCGGACCTGGCGGTCAGGCGACGCGTGACGTCGGCAGGCTGGACCCGTCGTCGGCTCCGCACACCACCCACAGATCGGCGCGGAGACGATCGGCCTGCGGCGCGACCAGACGGTTGGCGGCGATCACGCCCTCGATCATGTCGGCCAGCACGGCGACCCACGGCCGGCCGCGCAGTCGGACCGACACGATCGCGCCATCGCCCCGACGGCGGATCGAACGATCGACACCGACCAGGCGGGGAGGACACCGGAAGCTCGGCCCCACGAGCCCACGTCGGCGGGCTTCGCTGGTCAGCGAGCGGGCCGCCGATGCGAAGTCGACCGTGCTGGCCGTGGTGGGCGAAGTGGACATGGGGTCATCATGCCGGAGGGGTGTTGCATGGAGACGGTGCGGTCACGACGCGACGACCACGAACCGACCTCGAGCCGACCACGAGGCCACCACGAGACCACCACGTCCTGATCGCTGCCACACGCCGTCGGTAGTGTCGGCGGCGTGACCTACGCAGCCGCGACCGAACTGAGTCCGCTGCAGCACAAGACCCTGGCCCTGCTCCGGCGGGCCGCCGACCCCGTCGTGTTCGACACCGCGTTCATCGCGTCGCTCCGTGCCGACATCGACGAGGCGTTCGAAGGGTTCGGCGAGCGGCTCGGCGACGAGACCGTCTTCCTCAGCAAACATCGCGTCTCCAGCGTGCTCGGCTGCGAGGTCCAGCACGTGCACGACGACGACTTCAGTTGGTCGCCGGCGGTGGCCGGCGGGCAGGTGGCGCACCGTGCGATCCAGCTCATGGTGAACTGGCGCGGCGACCCCGTGCCCGCCGACGTCATCGACGAAGCGCTCGCCCGACTGGCCGACGCCGACTCGAGCATCGGCGACTGGATCGAGGGCCTGAGCGAGGCCGACCTCGCCGACCTGCGCGGCTTCGCGGTCGACAAGCTGATCAAGTTCCAGGAGTGCTTCCCGCCGCTCGACCGCCGCGCCGCGCCCACGGTCGAGTCGAGCGTGCGGTGGCCGCTCGAGGGTCCGATCGTGCTGTCCGGCAAGGTCGATCTCACCCTCGGCCGACCGGCCGGGGCCGAGAGCCGCAAGGTCATCATCGACCTCAAGACCGGCTGGGTCTCTCCCAAACACCGCGAGGACCTCCGGTTCTACGCGCTCGTCGAGACGCTGCGCACCCAGGTGCCGCCCCGCAAGATCGCCTCCTTCTACCTCGACGCCGGCGAACCCGTCGTGGAGGACGTCACCGAGCGGATCCTGCTCACGGCGAGCCGCCGGATGCTCGACGCGGTCAACGCCGAGATCGAACTTCGCGTCGAGGGTCGCGTACCGGTGAAGCGTCCGGGGGTCTCGTGCCGGTGGTGCCCGCTCCAGACCGAATGCGACGAGGGCCGGGACTACCTGACCGGCCGCGACGACACCGGCGACGGCGACTGAACCGTCCCGGGGCCCCACAGGATCAGCGCGACATCACCGCAACGGCGAGCGGCAGACCGGCAGCACGCGACACCGAGGCGATCCACCGACCGGGCTGCACCGCCGGCTTCGGCGCGCCGATCAGACCGTCCGACTCGGCGACCGCCCAGTCGATGTCGCCGACGATCACCACCACACCCCAGATGTCGGCACCCGTCGGTCCGGGCCGTTCGACGACCTCGACGATGCAACCGCGAGTGCCGTCGGGGGCGTCGCCGAAGCGATGGAACGCCTGCCGCACCGTGTCGGTCTCCCGGAGTCGTCGCTGTTCCAGGCCGAGTTCGTCCTCGATGGCTGCGGACGTGCGCTCGATCGAGTCGGTCATGATCACGACGTGGTCGAGTTCGACGGCGCCATTGGGATGCACCGCCGCGTCTGGACGAACGCCGTTCGCAACGGCCACGCCGTCCACCGAGGTCACCTCACGACCGGGCGCCTCCACGTCGAGCGAGCACTCATCGGCGCCGAGCCGGATCGCGCCGTTCGCGAATCCGATCGCGTCGCCCACGACCTCGAACCCGAGCGACCGCCAGGCATCGGCCCCGCCGGGCACGCGCAGCGCGGTGAGCCGCACCTCGTTCATTGCGACTCGACCGAACGGAGCGAACCGGGTTCGCTCCGTTCGTGGCCGAGCTGCCACGAGAAGAACGCCAGCGCGTCGGCGTGCTCGTCGGCGCTCTTGGCGACCGGCTTG
>CAXBAZ010000300.1:0-5524 GCA_963973395.1 uncultured Acidimicrobiaceae bacterium | reverse complement strand
CATGGACCACCACGTGACACGAGGTGCGGTGGGTGCGGCGGACTCCGGGAACCCGCGTGTCGCCCCGCTCGACGATGCGCTCCGACGGTGAGCGGCGAGCGACCGGACCAGGCGGGACGAGGGCGATGACGCGCGAACCGCTCAACGACGCGCCGGTGGACGGCGTGTCCGATCGCGCTCCGTCCGGCGCATCCGACGAGGCCCTCCGGCGGGCGTTGCGCGCGCTGAAGGACATGAAGGCACGCGTCGATCGGGCGGACGCAGCGGCCCACGAGCCGATCGCGATCGTGGGCATCGGCTGCCGTGTGCCGGGCGCCGACAACCCTGGGGAGCTCTGGCGCCTGTTCCGCGACGGCGTCGACGCGATCGGCGACGTGCCGTCCGACCGTTGGGACGTCGACGCGCACTACGACCCCGACCCCGCGGTCCCCGGCAAGATGGTCTCCCGCAGTGGCGGGTTCCTCGACCACGTCGACACGTTCGACCCTCAGTTCTTCGGGATCACGCCGCGCGAGGCGGTGACCATGGATCCCCAGCAGCGGCTGTTGATCGAGGTCGCCTGGGAAGCGCTCGAGTCGGCCGGCATCGCCCCGGCGTCGCTCGCAGGCTCGCTCACCGGCACGTTCGTCGGCATCGCGCCGGGTGACTACGCGACGATCGGCACCGAGAGCATCGAACGTGGCGACTTCGAGATCGACGCCTACCTGGGAACCGGCAACGCGATGAGCGTCGCCGCCGGACGGATCTCCTACGCGCTGGGTCTGCACGGCCCGAACCTGGCGGTCGACACCGCCTGCTCGTCGTCGCTGGTGGCCGTGCACCTGGCCGTGCAGAGCCTGCGCCGGAAGGAGGCGGACATGGCCCTCGCCGGTGGCGTCAACGTCATCCTCCGGCCGACGGTGAGCGTCTACATGTCACAGGCCGGCGCGCTGAGCCCGTCCGGACGGTGCCGCACGTTCGACGCGGCCGCCGATGGGTACGTGCGCAGCGAAGGTTGCGGCGTCGTGGTCCTCAAACGCCTGTCGGACGCCCGTGCCGACGGCGACAACGTCCTGGCCGTCATCCGCGGGACCGCCGTCAACCACGATGGTCGCAGCGGTGGTCTCACCGTCCCCAACGGCCACGCCCAGCAGGCGGTGATCCGGGCGGCGCTCGCCGACGCACAGCTCGAGCCGGCGGCGGTCAGCTACGTCGAGGCGCACGGCACCGGCACGCCGTTGGGCGACCCCATCGAGGCCAGGGCGGTCGATGCCGTGCTCGGACGCGATCGCGCCGAACCGGTGTGGGTCGGGTCGGCGAAGACGAACCTCGGCCACCTCGAGACGGCTGCAGGCATCACTGGTGTCCTCAAGCTCGTGCTGTCGCTGCAGCACGAGCTGATCCCGCCGCACCTCCATCTCGAGACACCGAGCCCGCACATCGACTGGAGCGCCGTCGGTCTCCGCATCCCGACCACCGGGGTGGCATGGCCCGCGGTCGACGGTCCTCGAGTGGCCGGCGTGAGCTCGTTCGGGCTCAGCGGGACGAACGCCCACGTGCTGATCGGCGATGCACCGATGGACTCACCGGTCGAGCGGGCGAACGACGCTCCGGTCGCGGTCGACCCGGGCGCGCACCGCGACCGTCACGTGCTCATCCTGTCCGCCCGCTCGGAGACCGCCCTCTCCGAACTGTCAGGCGACGTCGCGACGGCGCTCGACGACGACGGCGCGCCCTCGCTCGTCGACGCCGCCTACACGCTCAGCACCGGACGCAACGAGTTCGCCCACCGTCTGGCGATCGTCGCCGGGTCGAACGACGAGGCGGCCGTGTTGCTCCGCAGGCACTCCGCGGGCGACCGCGACGCGGCGATCGTGGTGGGCGACACGTCTTCCTCGCCCGCGCCGAAGATCGCGTTCCTCTTCACGGGACAGGGCGCGCAGCACGCCGGCATGGGTCGCGAGATGTATGCGATCGACCCCACGTTCCGGGCTGCGATCGACGAGTGCGACGAGCTGTTCCGCGAGCAGCTGGACGGCATCTCGCTTCGCGAGTTGATGCATCCCGAGGCCGACACCCCGACGCCGATCGACGACACCCGGTACACCCAGCCGGCGCTCTTCGCACTCGAGTACGCGCTCAGCCGGATGTGGGCCGGCTGGGGGGTCCAGCCCGACATGCTGCTCGGGCACTCGATCGGCGGAATCGTCGCGGCGCATCTCGACGGTGTCCTGTCGCTCACCGACGCCGTGCGACTCGTCGGCGCACGCGGTCGCCTGATGGGTGCCCTGCCCCCCGGTGGTTCGATGGCGTCGGTGTTCGCCACCGAGGATCTCGTCGAGGCCGTGCTCGATCGCCACGCCGGGACCGTGACGATCGCGGCGGTGAACGCGCCGGACAACATCGTGGTCTCCGGACCTCAGGACGAGATCGCCACCGTGCTGGCCCGATTCCAGGCCGACGGGGTGGAGACGCGAACCCTCACCACGTCGCACGCCTTCCACTCACCGCTGATGGAGCCGATCCTGGACGAGTTCGGCGACGTCACCGGAACCGTTGACTTCACCCCACCACGCACCGGACGGCTGGTGTCCGACAACACCGGTGAGCTCGCCGACAGTCGGGTCGCGACGGCGGCGTACTGGGTCGACCACGTCCGGAGCCCGGTCCGCTTCGCCCGCGGCGTCGCGACGTTGCACGACGAGGGCTGCAACGTGTTCGTCGAGATCGGCCCGTCACCGACGCTGACCGTCATCGGCCAACGCTGCCTCCCGGACGCCAATGCCCTCTGGCTGCCGTCGCTCGGCCGCGGCCGACCGGACGAGCAGCGCGTGCTCACCACGCTCGCCGAGCTCTGGGCGCGGGGCGTCGGGGTCGACTGGGATGCGGTGGAGCGTCGGCCTGACCGCCGCCGGGTGCCGCTCCCCACCACGCGCTTCCAGCGACGCCGCTACTGGTTCCCGGACCCGTCCACGAACCTCCGGCCGAACGACGGTGCGGGGCATCCGATCCTCGGCGTGCGTACCCCGGGGGCGCCCGATCGCGTGCAGTTCGACGCCACGATCGGGGTCCACCGACCGGCGTTCCTCGCCGACCATCGCGTCCACGGTCGCAACGTCCTCCCGGCGGCGGCCCAGGTCGAGGCACTCGTCGCGGTCGGGACCGAGCTCTGGGGCGACGAGGTCGCGATCCGGCTCACCGACCTGGTCGTCCACGACGAACCCGGGGTGGGTGCGCAACCGTCCCACTGCTCGACACGCGCCGCCCCGCGAGATCGCGCGTCGGTCGCCGTCGAGGTCCGCACTCGCACCGGCGACGGCGCGGGGTGGAATCGTGTCGCCGACGGGGTCGTCACGCCGGCGCCACTCGACGACCCACCAGGTACGGACGTCACCTCGATCGTCGACGGCCTGGCGACGGCGTCGGTCGACGACCTGTTCTCCGGATGGTCGGAGCAGGGTCTCGACCTCGGCGAGCGTCATCGGTGCATCGCGGCGCTGTGGAGATCGGATCGCCACGCGGTCGCACGCCTCGACCTGCCGCACGAGGCGAGCCGTTACGCCTTGTACCCACCGATGGTGACGGTCTGTGCCTTGGCACTGGTGCCCGACGCGTCGGCCCGTCGGATCGCCGGGGTCGGTGAGGTGACGCTGTACGCACGGACCCGGCCCGCCTGGTGCGAGCTGGCGCCCACCGACGAGGGCGGCTCCCTGCGGTTCCTCGACGAGCAGGGCACCGTCGTCGCCGATGTCGCCGACATCCGATTCGTCGGGCAGGCGGACGAGCACCTGCCCGATCGATCGGAGTGGACGTACGCGATCGGCTGGCGTCGGGCCGTGAGCTTCGACCCCACTGGCGACCTCGCCGGAGCGCAGTGGCTGCTCGTCGTCACGGACGATCCCCTGGAGCAGGCACTGCGACGTCGGCTCGACGAGTCAGGGGCGGTGCACGAGTCCGTCGACGAGCAGTCGCTCGACGATCCGGAACAGCTGCGGGTGGCGGTCGACCGGCTGGTCGCGCGACTCGTCGAGCAGCCCGATCGGCCGGCGAACGTCGTGTACCTCGTGCCTGCGGATCCCCGTGGCACCACCGACGGTCCCGACACCGCGGCCCGACGACGGGCCCACCGGTTGCTCGCGCTCGTCCGCACGCTCTCCGAGCGGGCCTGGGACGCCGAGCTGACCACGGTGCCTGCGCTCTGGCTGGTGACGCGATCGGCCATGCCGGTGGATGGCACGGTCGACTCACCGGACGCCAGCGCGCTGTGGGGCATGATGAAGACGGTGGCGGCCGAGCTGCCCGCGTTCTTCGGAGGGATGGTCGACCTCGGGCTCGCCCACGACGGCACGGACGACGAGCTGCTCGCGGCGACGATCGCCGGTGCCGGCGCCGAGCGCTGGCTGGCGCTGCGGCACGGCGAGCGCTTCGTGGCCCGTCTGCAGTCTGCGCCGACCGAGGCGCCGCCGCTCCCGCTCTCGTTGCGGGCCGACGCCGCGTACCTCGTCACCGGCGGTTTCGGCGCACTCGGCGCGGCGACGGCCAGATGGCTCGTCGAGCGCGGTGCTCGGCGGTTGATCCTGGCCGGACGTTCGCCGGTCCCCGCGCGGGCGGAGTGGCAGCGACTGTCCGTGGACGACCCCGCGGCCCACCGGGTCGAGACGATCCGCAGGCTCGAGGCGGGCGGTGCGACCGTGCACTGCGCCTCGGTCGACATCGCCGACCGAGCGGCCCTGGCCGCGTACCTCACCCAGTACCGGGACGATGGGTGGCCGCCGATCCGAGGCGTGTTCCACGCGGCGGGCGTGTTGCGCGACGGGGCGATCGGTCAGATGCGTGACGACGACCTGGACATCGTGTTCGGCGGCAAGGTGGACGGTGCGTGGAACCTGCACGAGCTCCTGGCCGACGAACCGCTCGATCACTTCGTCATGTTCTCCTCGGCGGCGTCGACCCTCGGTTCTCCCGGACAGGCGAACTACGCCGCGGCCAACGCCTTCCTCGACGGCCTCGCCCACCATCGCCGGTCGCAGGGGCGTCCTGGCCTCGCGGTGAACTGGGGGCCCTGGAGCGCGGGCATGGCCGCCGCCGACGTGCCGACCGCTCGACGCGGCCGACGGGGCGTGCCGCCGATCCCCGTCGAGGCCGGCCTCGACGTGCTCACCGATCTCGTTGCCGCCGACACCACGGAGACGTTGGTGATGCCGGTCACCCCGGCACACTGGGTAGCAGGGCTCTCCACACCGCTGGTCTCCGACCTGGCACCCGTCGCATCGGCAGCCACGCCCGACGGAACCGACGTTCGCACCGAGGTGCTGGCGACGCCCCCGGCGGATCGACCGGCTGCGGTGCTCGCAGCGCTCCGCACCGAGATCGGGTTCATCGTCGGGGTGGACGCCGACGACATCGTGCCCGAGCTCGGTCTGATCGAGCTCGGGCTCGACTCGATCATGATCGTCGAGCTCGCGACGGCGCTCAGCCGGCGGTTCGCGATGGCGATCGATCCGCGGAAGCTGTTCGAGCAACCATCGGTGGCGTCGCTGGCGGG
>CAXBAZ010000299.1:0-5535 GCA_963973395.1 uncultured Acidimicrobiaceae bacterium | reverse complement strand
CGCGGTCGCTCGCGGCGACGAGGACGCGCCGCCCGCGATGCGAGCGTGGGCGATCGATCTGGAGACCAAACCCAAGTACGTCGTGTCGTCGACACGATCGGACTTCCCCTGGACCAACAGCCACCCCATCGCCGGCGATCTGCGCACCGGCGTGCAGGCACTGAAGGACGCCACCCCGGCCGGCGTGCTGCTCGGCAGTGGCATGCTCGCTGCCGCGCTGGACCGGCTGGATCTGATCGACGAGTACCGGCTACTCGTCCACCCCAGGATCGTCGGCCACGGCCCGACCCTGTATCAGAGCGGGCTGCCCAGCACACGACGGCTCGAGCTGGTCTCGGCGAACCCCCTCCGCTGCGGCGCGGTCGCGATGCACTACCGACGAACACCTCCGAGATAGCTCGCCCCGCCCGTTCTCGAGTGGCGTGCCATCGGCAGACGTCGCGCTACGGCGCTCGTGTTGTGTTCTCCGAGGCCGGAAGCTCGAACGCGACGTTTCGCCGGTCGCCGAGTGGGCCGGGTGCGTGGCGGTCGAATTGGCTCAGCCCACCCTTGCGAACTCGATCACACCATCTGAGGTGTTGATGTTGATCCGGTTCGCGTCGGCGTCGGACTCAACGGTCTCCTGACCTGTGTTGTCGCGCATCTCGAAGCCCGCGTCGCGAATCATCTCGATCGCTTCGGTGGCGTCCATGCCGATGATCTCGTCAGCCAACTGTTCGATCTGTTCGCTGCCGACATGCGTGTAGATGCGTCGGTCGCCGATCGGTTCGGTGAGCAGGATGCGGACCTGGTAGGCGTCGGCGTTCCCGGGACACGGCTCGACGACCGCGCTGGAGTCCTCGACCCAGAGCCTGACCAAGATGGCACCGCCCCGCCCGACCGTCGCGGTGGCCTCCGCTGCGATGCAGTTCGGATCTGGTGGGGAGAAGTCGACCCCGAGGATGCCCGGTTCGAAGCCGCTGTAGATCGTGAGGGTCGGCCACGGCTCCGGCGACTCGATTGGTGGCCCGACCGAACCGAAGCCGATCTCATCACCAGGTCGAGACGCGGACTGTGCCGCGGGAGTGGCAGGCGGCGCAGTAGTGCTCGCGTCGGTTGTCGAGGCGCTGACATCGGGACTGGTGGGCGGCCTCGAAGTACCTGCGTCGTCGGCCTCGGCTGTCGGTTGGTTTGCGGGTGGGACGGCAGCGGATTGGTCGCCGTCTCCGCACCCCGATGCCGTGAACGCGATCATCGCGAGCAGGACGATGTACTGCCAGTTGCGACCCCTCATCACTCCCATGGTGCCAGGAACACACCGAGAATCACGCCAGTAGTGAACCCTCCCGGCTCTCGCGGCTGCGTTGACCCCGGGCTGCCAAGCGGACGACCCTGCGACGGCCTATTCGATGCAGAAGCCCCAAGAATCCATACAGCGAGTCGCGACATATCGGAACGCTCGGCCAGTCCCCGCCCATAGCGCCCTTGCCACCACCACTGGAACCCGCTCGAGAAACGGCATTCTGATCACGGCCGACCGTCCCTATCGCTCGGCCGGCAGCGCCACATCCCGGCGTTGTTCTGGAGGTACCCGAAGGTGAGGATCGAGAGTAGAAGGTAGTGCGGTAGAAGGTAGCGCGACCTCACCGTTTGGCCGCCGCACTGCGACTCGACTGCGAGTAGCCTGGGCGGATGGAGCGGATCACGATCGACCCGAAGGTGATGGGCGGTGTGCCGTGCCTGCGGGGCCTGCGGATTCCCGTTGCCACGGTGGTCAACATGATCGCTGGTGGGATGACCGCCGAGCAGGTCGTGGACGAGTTACCGCCACTCGAGCTCGACGACGTCAAAGCGGCACTGCGCTACGCGGCCGACGCCGTTGCCGATCGAGAGATTCCGCTGCAGCCCGCCGGGTGAAGTTCCTCATCGATCAGAACCGTTCGCCTCGACTCGCCGAGTTGCTGCGCAATGGCGGTCACGATGCGGTCCACACACTCGAGCTCGGTCTCGAGCGGGCTCCGGACGATGAGTTGCTCGCGTTGGCAGCGAGCCAGAAACGGATCATCGTCTCTGGCGACACCGACTTCGGAGCGTTGCTGGCACTCCGGGATCGCCGATCGCCGTCAGTGGTGCTGTTCAGGTCGCGTCTCACCTTCACGGCGGACGATCAGTTCGCCCTCATCCGCGACCACCTCGACGACATTGCTCGCGATCTCGACGCTGGCGCCGTCGTCGTGATCACCGACGATCGAATCCGCGTCCGTCGGCTCCCACTGCTCCACGACGAGCAGCAGCGATAGCGGCGTGCGCTCAGCGAAGACGCGAACGGCAGCTCCTCGACTCACCCATCCACGACCAAGAACGACGACGACGAGCAACTTCACCTCCGACAGGTTCTGCCATTCAGATCACGTCCGACCGTCTCCTAACGCGCGGCCGATCACCGGTGTAACCGCGTCCCTCAAGTGCCGTTGGTGGGCACGCATATCGCGTGTCGTCACTGGTTCTTTGAACCGAGCAGACCGGCACGTATCGCTCGGTCGCGACGAGTCGAGACCCGAGCGATAATCCGGTCGCGAGACGCTCTCGTTCTTGCCGCACCGCCGGCGTTGTGGGCGGTCGGATCGTTCGACTTCGATGCAGACAAAACGACGGTGCTGGCGCGCTGTGTCAGAGCTGGAGAACTTCGGTCACGCAGGTCGTCATCGGGGCGTTTGCCAGCCGCCTGTCAGCGGTGATCAGTGGACAGTCGAGTGCCTCTGCGAGCGCGACGTAGCAGGCGTCGTATGCGGTGACGTTGGCTCGCAACTCGAACGCTCGCACCAACAATGGCCCGACAGGGAACCTCGTGATCGGCAACGCCCTCAGGTCGTCGACAGCAGACCGGAATCGCTCGTCGGAGAGATCGCCGGCCAGCCATCGCCGCCGAAGCACGGAGACTGTTTCGACGTCCACGAGGTCCGGCGCCGAAACGGCCAATGCAGCGGCGAGCCGGGCGCGTGCGAGTTGCCCGGCCGCGTCATCGTCACCGACCACGTTGGCGAGCACTGACGCGTCGACGACGATCACCGGCGAGCACGTTCATCGTGGAGATCGTCGACGGCGGTCTGCAGTCCGACTCGTCCACCGGATCGTTCGGCGATCCGCTCGATGACCTCGGCGACGGTCGGCGATTGCGCGACGCGCGAGAGTTCGGTCGTCAGGTACTGCTGCAGCGACTGCCCCGCTGCTTCGGCGCGGCGCTGGAGACGTGCGTGGACTTCGGGCGGAAGGTCTCGAATCAGCACGTTCGGCATGCTTGCATTATGCTTGCACATACGGTGATTCGCAAGTCGACCCGAGCGAAAATTGCGAGTCACAGCGCGACCAGCCGACACGGCCGACCGAACGCCGGATCCGCTCCCCCGACCAAACCGAAGACGCCACCGGCCGACCCACGACACCGAACGAGACCCACTCCGAGGCAGAGTCGACGGCAACTTGGTCGGCCTCCGCTGGACGCACCCCGACGAACTCCGACGCCGCCGCACCCACCGACACACCCTCGACGACGACACCGAACACGCAGCCTGACATCCGCTTCCGCGTTCGATGGGACTCGGTGCCGACACTTCGTTCCGAGCAGCGTTCGACGAACACGTTCGACCACCGACCACCGACCACCGGTGCAAGACCCCATCCGTCACGACTCGTACACTCGCCTGCGTGCCATCCTTCCTCAAGTCGTCCGCATCCCGCACGGTGCTGAGCATCTGGTCGTGGTTCGTGCTCGGCGTCGTCGTCGTGCTGTTCACCCCGTTCGTCGCGATCACCCGGGTCGTGACCGCGCCGTTCGACTCCGGTCGCTACCACGCTGGGTACCTGTTCCGGAAGCTCACGGTCGTCCACGAACGGCTCAATCCCATGTGGACGTTCAAGGTCAGCGGCACGATCCCCGACGACCCGCGTCACCCCTACGTCGTGGTCGGCAACCACGAGAGCTTCGTCGACATCCTGCTGATCGCGCAGCTGCCGTTCGAGATGAAGTGGCTCAGCAAGAGCGAGTTCTTCAAGATCCCGTTCGTCGGCTGGATGATGTGGCTCGCCGGTGACATCCGGCTCGTCCGCGGCGACAAGAAGGCGGGCGCGCAGGCGCTGATCGACATGAAGGATCGCCTCGCGAAGAACGTCTCGGTGATGGTGTTCCCCGAGGGCACCCGGTCGAAGTCGGGAGAGCTCGGCGAGTTCAGGGACGGCGCCTTCCGCGTCGCGGTCCAGACGGGCTTGCCCATCCTCCCGCTCGCACTGTTGGGCACACGCGACGCGCTGATCAAACACGACTGGCGATTCGGCTTCAGCGACGCCGAGGTGCGGGTGCTCGACCCGATCTCGACAGACGGCCTCACGAAGGCCGACGTTCCGGCGTTGCGCGATCGGACGCGGGCGGTCATCTCCGAAGCTCTCGACACGATGCGCGCCGAACGCGCCACGACCTAGCCGATGCTGCAGACCCCCGTCCGCGTCATCCAGACGCTGCAGCCGAAGGTCGCGGCCGGCGTGCTGGCGGCGACCGCAGTGAGCACGGTCGTCTTCTCGGCCACGCCGTTCCTCGTGCGCGGGGTCTCTGTCGACCAGGACGTGAGCGTGAGCGCGGTCGGCATCATCTCGACCGCGCAACTGATCGGATTCACCCTGACCACCTGGGCGGCCGGTCGTTTCCTGCGCGCCCGCCGACGGATGCTGGTGATCGCGGTCCTGGTCGGCGCAGTCGCCAACCTGGCGTCTGGCTGGGCGCCGTGGTTCTCGTTCCTCGTCGGCGCCCGGCTCCTCAGCGGCGTCTCGCTCGGACTGATCGCCTGGATCGCCTGGGCCGAAGTCTTCGGCAACAACGAGAAGACCGGCGACGTTGCGGTCATCGGCCCGATCGTCGGCACGGTCTGCTCGCCGATCATCGCGGTCGTGATCGATCGGTCGGGTCCCGACCTGCTCTTCTACGGTCTCGCTGCGATCCACCTCGTGCCGCTGTTCTTCATCCGCACCACGCGTCTCGACGCCGCGGCTCGGCCCAGAACGGCCCGACATCGCCCGACCCGCGCCGCCGCGGCCCTGCTGGTCTCGCTCGGACTCCTCACGTGCGGCGGCTCGGCCGTGTTCGTCTTCGCGGGCGTGATCGGCCAGGACGACGTCGGGCTCAGCGCGTTCGCCGTCTCGCTCGTCTTCTCTGCCAACGCGCTCGCCAGCGTTCCGTCCGCGCGCTACCGGGGAGCCCGCAAACTGCCGGGATTCTGGATGGCCGTGACGGGGGCGATGGCGGTGTTGGTCGGCACGGTGACGCATCCGGCCGCGTTCTGGATCGCGCTCCCGGTCTGGGGATTTGCGTTCTGGATGGGGATTCCCGGCGCGTTCTCACTGCTCGCAGAGCGTTCGCAGTTCCCGGAGGAGCGTGCCGGCGACGCCCAGTCGATCATGGCCGCGGGCCGTGTGATCGGTCCACTGATCGGCGGCGCTGCGTTCGCGATCTCACCGGCGGCGCTCGGCATCGCCATTCTGGCGGGCCTGTGGCTCAGTCCGCTGGTC
>CAXBAZ010000298.1:0-5541 GCA_963973395.1 uncultured Acidimicrobiaceae bacterium | reverse complement strand
TTCCGACCATCGTTTGGTACGTCGACACGTACACCCGACCCTCCCCGTGCCCCTCGGTCACCAGGTTCACCGGAGCCGAATCGGGCAGATGCACTTTGAACGCGTTGACCGCCTGGTTCACCAGCGCGGTGCGATCGGCCAGGAACAGCACGCGCTTCGCCCAGTTGGCGCGCATCAACAAGTCGGTGAGTGCGATCACTGTTCGGGTCTTGCCCGCACCCGTCGCCATCACGACGAGCGCCTTGCGCTGCTTGTCGCTCTCGAAGTGCTCCGCGATCGCCCGGATCGCCCGCTCCTGGTACGGGCGCTCGACGATCTCCTTGTTGATGTCGAGCGACGCCAGTGAGAGCTTCGAGGTGCGCCGATGGATCAGCAGTGCGAGCTCGTCCTTAGTCAGGAACCCTTGCACGGCTCGCGGCGGGGACTGGGTGTCGTCCCACAGCCAGTGCTCGTAACCGTTGGAGTAGAAGGTGATCGGCCGCTGGCCGAAAGTCTGCTCCAGACAGTCGGCGTAGAGCTTGGCCTGCTGCTGCCCGGTCTGCGGGGTGACCATCGACTTCTTGGCCTCGACTAGAGCGAGCGGCAGGCCGTCATCACCCCACAAGACGTAGTCGACGTACCCGACGCCCGAACCCGAGGGCATGCCGCGCACCTCGAACTCCCGGTCCCGCTGATCTCGGAGCCGCCATCCCGCCTCAGCGAGCAGGGCGTCGATCTTGTACTGGCGGGTCTCAAACTCCGACCAGTCGTGTGCCTCGGCCGGCACCGCTTCGGCGACTTTCTTCGCCGCTGCGACCTCCGCGATCAACGCAACCCGCTCGGCCTCGAGCTGCTCGACCGTCTGGGTGAGCTCGGCGGCACGACGACGTGCAAGCTCCGTCTGTTCCGCTTCGAGCGCGAGCCGTTCCTCTAGTTCTTGGCGCTCGGCCAGCGACGCCTTCTCCGCTGCGAGGCGATCAGCCGTCAGCTTGTGGGGATTGAACTTCGCCGCTGGGTCGGGCTTGACCTCCCGGCCGTAGGTAAAGGCGAGCCAGAAGCAGAACTGGAACAACGCCGAAATGACCTCGACCGCTTCCAACTTCGTCGGTGGCTTCGACTCGTGCACCGCCCGATTCCCCGCTCGCTGGATCTTCTTCGCGACATTGAAGACGTGGCCGTTCGCGAGCGCCTTGAACGCTGGCTCGTTCAGATAGGCGTTGAGCTGATCCTCGTACGGCTCCGGTAGCGATCGGTCGTACCGATAAACCCACTTGACCCCGGACTCCAACGCCTTGCGCGCATAGACGACTGCAGGACCAGGATCAGACAGCGCATGTCGCTCCGCCCACTCCGCCATCGCGAACTCATCGGCGAACTCCCTCTTCAGAAACCCGAATTGTGATTCGATCACAATTGACCCCGAAACGCTCGCTGCTGCAGGGAAGCGAAGAGCGAGTCCAGCTTCGCCGCGCTATGGATACTGTCGCAGCTGACCGCGCGCACGCTGTCGATCCGGGTAAGGACCTGGCGCTGCTCGCCGATCGTCGGGAGCGGTATCTCAAACGATTTGATCTGCTCAAAGTTCAGCCCGGGCTTCGTCTGGCCATACTGCCTTGAGGCGATCTGCCTCTGGCCAAGAGTCGGATGTGCCAGCCACATCGAGAGGTAGCCGGGAAGCAGTGCCGAGTCGTTCACCCGAATGATGGCGACGTGCTGGCTCACGTATGAGCCGGCTAGCCCCGGAGGAGCTTCCGCCGCTCGACCAATGCGAGAACCGGTAATCGTGAGTAGGACATCACCACCTTGCACCCGAATTCGCCTCGCTTCGGCGGAGTCTGGCGCTTGAACGAAGACAACATCGTCCTTGCCGATGGCGTTCATCTGGACATCCAGAGAGCGCACGAAACGAGAACCCGTGTCTGCGTAGTACTTGGCCCATCCGCGAGCCCCTGACGTCAAGAACGTGATGTGGTCCCCTAGGTGAACCAGTGATCCGACACCCGCCAACGCGTCAGCGAGAACCGATTGGCTGAGGGTATCGAGCTTGGCGAGCGCCTCGCGACGCTTGGTTCGGAGGGCATCAGCGGCATCCAGCACCGCTGCAATCCGCCGCTGCTCCTCGATCGGCGGGAGTGAGATCGAGACATCAGCGGTCGTCTTCTTCGAGATCTCCTTGAACGTCGCACCGTTCCCGAGCGACTCAAGCATCGGGCGGTTCCTCCGAAGCCACCAGTAGAGGAACTTGGAGTCCACACGATCGCGGTCCGGCACGAGACTCTTGAAGCCCTGATTCGTTGCCATCGGGACGGTGTTGATCGCAACATGGCCAATCGGCGCTCGGGAGCTCAAGAGTACCGATCCAGTGGGCAGGAGCGACACTGCACAGCTCTTCAGACCTGCATCCGAGATGGTCCGCAGAGTGGCAGAGATCTCATGCTTTCCATCGAGTTCGCTCAGATCCTTCGGTGTTGCCCAAGGGACACCACCGTCCCAATATTCGGCAATGCCAGTCTTCGGAGTGGCTCCGGACGCGATCCTGGCGACGTCGCCGAGCGTGGTATCGACCCAGTTTGCAGTCATCCGAGCGTCGCCTTCAAGTCATCGATGCCCTTCTGGATCTCCTCCTCCAGCGCCGTTAGCTCCCCGAGGATCACAGCCGGCGCCTGGTGCTCGATCTCGTCGAAGACGACCTCCTTGTACCGGTTGAGATTTAGGTCGTAGTCGTTGGCGACGATGTCGGCTTTGGGGACACAGAATGATTGATCCGTGCGAGCTCGGCTGACTTCCATGCTGTCGCGCTCGAGCCAGCGAGCGAGGGCATCGGGGAGGTTGTTCTTGGCGTGTTCGTCGTCGGTGAGCTCAGCAAGGACGCTGAGCTTGCCCGATGGCAGCAGCGGCGTGCGCTTGTCATCGAGGCTTCGGCCATCGGCCTGGAGGTCGTAGAACCAGACCTGATCGGTGCCGCCGGAGTTGGTCTTTGTGAACAGCAAAATGGCTGTCGATACGCCGGCGTAGGGCTTGAACACGCCGGACGGAAGCGAGAGGATGCCGTCGAGTTTCTGGTCGTCGACCAGCATGCGGCGCAGTTCCTTGTGTGCTTTCGACGATCCGAAGAGGACACCATCGGGAACGATCACCGCGGCCCGTCCGCCTGGCTTCAACAACCGAAGGAATAGCGCCAGAAAGAGCAGCTCCGTCTTCTTGGTCTTGACGACCTGGAGGAGATCCTTCGCGGTGCTCTCGTAGTCAAGCGATCCGGCAAACGGCGGGTTAGCGAGCACGAGGCTGTATGCCTCGATGTCGCTGGCGTGATCCTGGGCGAGAGAGTCTCGGTAGGCAATGGCCGGGTTATGGACACCGTGGAGCTGCATGTTCATCGAACCAATGCGGAGCATCTGATTGTCGAAGTCGTAGCCGTGGAACATCGACGAGTGAAAATGCTTCGCCTGCGCCGGATCGGTGAGCATTCCCGGATGGTGCTCGCGGACGAACTCGCCCGCTGCGACGAGGAAGCCGCAAGTTCCGCTGGCCGGGTCGCAGATCACGTCCTGCGGGGTGGGCGCGGCCATCTCGACCATGAGCTGGATGATGTGGCGGGGCGTTCGGAACTGGCCGTTCTGTCCGGCGCTTGCGATCTTCGAGAGCATGTACTCGTAGACGTCGCCCTTGGTGTCACGGTCCTCCATCGGAATCGCGTCCAGCCCGTCGACTGCCTTCTGGAGCAGTCCGGGGGTGGGAATCGTGAATCGGGCGCCCTTCATATGCTTGCCGTGCGTGCTCGCCGCTGAACGCTCTTGGAGGAACGGGAAGACGTAATTGTCGACGACGTCGAACATTTCCTTGGCCGGCAGATGCTTGAGACGGTCCCAGCGGAGTTCGGCGTACGGTCGGCCAGTGGTCTTGCCCTCGGGGGTGAAGGTGCCGTCGGGGAAGATCACGTCCTCGATCGGTCGACCGGTGCGATGGGCCTTGCGTTCGGCGCGGGTTTGGGACTCGTCGAGGCCTTTGATGAACAGCAGAAGCGTGAGCTGCTCCATGACCTCGAGTGGGTTCGATATGCCGCCGGACCAAAAGTCGTTCCAGACAGCGTCGATCTTCGACTTCAGGTCACCGGTAATCATCGACGCTCGCCCCGCTACTCATACGTCCAGCCACTGTACGGGACTGCGGTCGACCACGAGCCGGATCGGCTCGCCAAGGTGTGGCCGGCCCTGGCGGGCCGGGTGCGGTGGGTCGGCCCACCGGCGGGCGGCTGTCAATCCGCTCGAACGGGTCCAAGTCTCCGGGAACGTTGACAGCCGCCCTCCTTCCGGTCGGCCTCCGAGAGCCCCTACCGGGGCGGCGCCGGTGTTCGGTGCCGGGCGACCGGGTCGGGTGAACCTTCGGGGAAGTCGGCTCATCCGGCTCGGTCGCTTCCCTCAACCCGAAGGAGCTTCCAATGACCACCCTCGCCGACACATCCCACACGCCGCCCGCCGCCGACCTCATGCACATCGAGCGATGGAACGATCCGCTCGTCGTTGCCCGGTCCGACGCTGACACCGACGAGGCGCTGATGTTCCTCACCCCGGTGCTCGGTCCGACCAGCACGCTCGTTCTTCACCGACTCGCCCGAGCACTCAACAGCGGCGGTCCGCTCTGCTGGACGCTTGCAGACCTCGCAGCCACGTTCGGGGTCTCTCTCGGCCAGATCGACCGGACCATCGACCGGCTCGAACGGTTCGGGTACGCACGCCGAGACGGATTCACACTCGCCGTCCGAACGACCGTCCCGCCGCTCACCCGCCGCCACGTCGAACGGCTCCCCGTCTACCTCGCCGCCGCCTACGCCGCAACGGAGTCCGAGCGATGAGCACGACGATCGTCGCAGGAGCGAAAGGCGGCCAGGGAGCAACCACAGTCGCAGCAGCCCTCGCCGTCACCGCTGCCGGCAAGGGTCGGCGCGTCATCGTGATCGACGCTGGCGGAGACGTTGCGAGCATTCTGAACAGGTCGCACGTCGAGGCAGCGGACGACCTCGCAGCAGGACTGACCGCCGCTTGCCCGGTCGACGGTGTCGAACTCGTCCACCTCCCCGCCGATCGCATCGACAGCAATACAGCGCGCGGTACATCCGAGCTCGTGGCCAACAGAGCCACGATCATCATCGACGCTGGCACCGACCCGAGCGTGGTGCATCGCTTCGACGGGGTCCGGCCTCGTCCGCAGCGGGTGCTCGTCGTTCGTCCCTGCTATCTCGCCGTCCGGCGGGCGGCCGCAGTGCCGTACACGCCCGACCACGTCGTACTCATCCGAGAACGCCTCCGGTCACTCACCGCAACCGACATCGAGCGAGCGCTCGCCCTCCCCGTCACGACGGTCGACCACGACCCGATCATCGCCCGAGCGATCGACGCCGGACTGCTCGTCTCACGCGCCCACCGTTGGCTTGGGCGACCGCTGAGTCAACTCATCTGAGCCACACGCGTACTGCGACGGGCGGCGTGTCGGCAACAGCAGATCTGAGCGCATCGACTCGAGGTGTGGCCGGCCCTGGCGGGCCGGGTGCGGTGGGTCGGCCGA
>CAXBAZ010000297.1:0-5573 GCA_963973395.1 uncultured Acidimicrobiaceae bacterium | reverse complement strand
GGGTGACGACCGGGATGAACGACCCGAGCATCACGAAACCGGTCAGGGCGCCCATCATCCACTTCTTGGAGTCCTCGAGCCACAGATCGATGAGGAGCACCAGGTTGATGCCGATCACCAGCACGAGCTCGGGCGCGAGCGCATGCCAGTCGACATCGGGTCGGATCCAGTCCGACGCCTGGGCGAGGAGCGCGGCGATCACGGGATGCCGGCTCCCACCCGCTCGACGAGCTGCGACACCGCCGGGTCCATGACCTTGAACATCAGCTGCGGGTAGACGCCGAACACGACGATCGCGATCAGGAACGGGGTCCAGGCGATCCACTCGACCACCGAGACATCGGTGATCTCGTCGTGGTGGTCGTCGTGGTGGTCGTCGTGATGGTCGTCGTGATGGTCGTCATGGTGGTCGTCGTTGGCGGCGGCGCTCAGGGAGTGGGCAGCGTGGCCGTGCGACATGAACTCGGGGTTCGGCTCACCGAACGCGGTGCGCTGGTAGAGCCAGAGCAGGTATCCGGCGGCGAGCACGGTGCCGAGGGCGGCGATCACCGTGAGCACACGGAACAGGTCGACCTGACCACTGGAGAACACGTCCGACGGGTTCCAGGCCGCGAGCAGCGCCGGGAACTCGCCCCAGAAGCCGGCGAGGCCGGGGAGGCCCAGCGACGCCATCGCTGCGAAGCCCAGGATCCAGCCCATGCGCGGCATCTGGATCAACATGCCCGAGAGCCGCTGGATCTCGAGTGTGTGGTAGCGGTGCTTGACCGATCCGGCGACGAAGAACAGCATGCCGGTGATCAGACCGTGGGCGACCATGCCGAACAGTGCGGCGTTGATGCCCAACGGGGTGAGCGTCGAGATGCCGAGCATCACGAAGCCCATGTGCGCCACCGACGAGAACGCGATCAAGCGCTTCATGTCGGTCTGGGCGAGACAGCCGAGAGCGCCGTAGATGATGCCGATGACGGCCAGGATCGCGATCGCAGGGGCCCACTCCTTGGCCCCCTGGGGCAGCATCGGGATCGCGATCCGGACGAAGCCGTAGGTGCCGAGCTTCAGCAGGATGGCCGCCAGGATCACCGAGCCCTGCGTCGGCGCCTGGGTGTGGGCGTCGGGCAACCAGGTGTGGAACGGGAACATCGGCACCTTGACCGCGAAGCCGATGAACATGCCGGCGAAGATCCAGACCTGGACGTCCTTGTCGATCAGGGCGCCGTTGGTCATCAGGTACTCGAACCCGAAGCTCTCGCCGCCCGCCTGGAAGAACAGGGCGAGGAACGCGACCAGCATGAGCGCCGAGCCGAACATCGTGTAGAGGAAGAACTTCAACGAGGCGTACTGACGATCTTCACCGCCCCACACACCGATCATGAAGTACATCGGCAGCAGCACGAGCTCGAAGAACACGAAGAACAGGATCAGGTCCTGGGCGATGAACGAACCGGCCATGCCGACCTGCAGCACGAGCATCAGCATGAGGAACGCCTTGGGGTTCCCGACGTCGGGCATGTTGTTCCAGGTGTAGATCGCCACCAGCAGCGTGACGACCATCGACAGGAAGTAGAGCGGCAGGCTGATGCCGTCGAGGCCGATCGTGTAGTTCGACTTGATCACGCTGATCCACGTCTCGTCGACCGCGAACTGCAGCTTCTCGGCCTGCCCGTAGTCGAACTGGACGAGGGTGTAGATCCCGACGAGCGTCGTCACGCCGGCCGTCACGATGGCGATCTGCTTCTGCAGGCGCTCCTCCGAGCCGGGGGTGAACATCATCAGCACGACACCCACGAGTGGGAGGAACGTGCCGACCGTGAGGAGCCAGTTGTCGTTGGTGAGAACTTCCATGGTTGCCTTTGGTTGTCCGAACGCTTAGACGTTGGTGAGGATCAGGACGATGGCGCCGACCGCGGCGGCGCCGAACAGCAGCGCACCGTACTGGTTGACCTTGCCGGACTGGACGGGTTGGAGGGCGTGTCCGCCCTCGCTGGCCGCCGTGCCGGATGCGTTGACCGCACCGTCGACCACGCGCTGGTCGATGTTGCGGTACACCCAGTCGCCGGTGCGCTTGCCGCCCCGGCCGGCACCGTCGACGATGCCGTCGATGACGTTCTGGTTGATCCAGTACGCCGCCTTCGAGATCGGATGGGCGATGCCACGCGTGATGACCCGTTCGTAGAGGTGGTCGAGGTACAGCTTGTTGACGAGGAAGGTGTGCATCGCACCGATCGGTCTGCTGCGTTCGGTCAGGCCGACGAGCGGCGAGAACAGGTTGCGGCGACGTCCGAACACCGCCAGCGACAACAGCGCGCTGACGCCCGCCCCGAGGGCGACGAGCGTGAGACCGGGCCAGATCGCGGCGCGCCACGTGAACGTCGGCGGTGCTGGTACCTCGAACTTGCCGGGCGCCTCGTAATGGTGTGCGTCGTCACCGCCGGCGGACGCGGCCGGGAAACCACCCGACGCGAACTCGGTGATCGCGATCGCCTCGTCCTCGGGCTCGTCGCCCTCGCCGGCGTGCTCGTCGCCGTGGTCGATCGGGAGGCCGATCGCCGACTCGGTCTGGTGCTCGAACCAATAGATCTTGAAGGCCGGCGCGTTCAGGTAGCCCGACCCGACCGCCAAGATCGCCAAGATCATGATCGGTGCGGTGATCCTCCACGGGGAGTCGTGCGGGGCGAACGGCAACGGCTTGCCGTGCACGACGTGATGATCGTCGTCGTGGTGATCGTCGTCGTGGTGATCGTCATCGTGGTGATCGTCGTGGGCCGCATGATCGTCCTCGGGCAGATGGTGCTCGGCGTGCTCGGCGTCGCTCGCCTGCAGCGAATGGCCGTGCGCGTCGAGGGTGTCGTGGGAGACGCCCATGAAGTGGGCCGCCGCGCCACGCGGTCGACCGAACCAGGTGAGGTAGGTGGCACGGACCATGTACGCGGCTGTCATGCCGGCACCGACGACGGAGGCGATCCACAACGTCGTGTACTCGTAGTGCTTGGCCGAGTCGATGATCTCGTCCTTCGAGAAGAATCCGGAGAACAGCGGGACGCCCATGAGCGCCGCGGTGGAGACGATCCACGACCAGAACGACACCGGCATCTTGCGCCACAGGCCGCCCATGTCCTTCTTCATGTCGAAGCTGTGGTGGCTCGCGGTGTGGCTGATCGAGCCGGCGACGAGGAAGAGACAACACTTGAAGAAGGCGTGGGTGAAGATGTGGAACACGGCACCGGTCCAGGCGCCGACTCCGAGACCCAGCATCATGTAGCCCAGCTGCGACACGGTCGAATAGGCGAGCACCTTCTTGATGTCGTCCTGCACGAACGCCAGGAACGCCGCCACGATCAGCGTGATGGCACCGATGACGGCGATCAGGTTGAACGACTGCCCGGCGGTGTTGATCTCGAGCCCGACATGGAACACCGGGTAGATGCGGGCGACGAGGAACACGCCGGCGACGACCATCGTCGAGCTGTGCAGCAGCGACGAGACGGGCGTGGGGCCGGCCATCGCGTCGGGCAGCCACGTGTGCAGCGGGAACTGACCGGACTTGCCGATGCAGGCGATGAACAGTGCCACCGCGGCCCACATCAGCATCGACGAGCTCCCGAACTCGCCGGCGGCGGCGAGCTCGTTGATGCCCTGGATGTCGAGCGTGCCGAAGATCCCGAGCAGCATCGCGGTGCCGACGAGGAGGCCGACGTCGCCGACGCGGACCGTCCAGAACGCCTTGAGCGCGGCCTCGCTGTTCGCGCGTTCCTCCCACCAGTGCCCGATCAACATGAACGAGCACAGGCCCATGATCTCCCATCCGAGGATGAGCTGGACCATGTTCGGTGCGAGCACCATCGCCAACATGCCGGCCGAGAAGAGCGTGAGCGCAGCGAAGAAGTGGGTGTAGCGACGGTCGCCCTTGACGTACTCGGTCGAGTAGATCTGCACGAGTGTGGAGATGAAGGTGACCAGCAGGAGCAGCATCACCGACAGGCCGTCGATCTGCTGGCCGATGCCGAACTCCACACCGCCGGACTGCCACCACACCACCTGGCGGATCACGGCGTCGTCGGTGTGGTCGGAAACGGCACCGATCCATTCGTAGGTGGTGCCGGCCGCAAGCACGAGCGCAGCGATCATGCTGGCGAGGCCGACCTCGCTACCCCCGCCCGGAAGCCGTTTGCCGAACAGGATGATGACGAAGAACGCGATGCCCGGGATCACCGGGATCAGCCATGCGTTCTCGAGGAACCAACCGGAGGCGACGCCACCGGCGTGTGCTGCTTCTTCCACTGCGAGGAACATCAGACTGCTTCTCCTCGGGGACTGCGCCCCAGGGACCCGATCGGGGTCCGGCTCACCGGCGCTCGCTCGGCCACGGGAACTCGCTCGCTGCGCTCGCTCATCCCTCTGTCACCTCGGGGGCTACGCCCCCGGAACCCCATCGGTGCCCGGCTCGCTGGCGCTCGCTCGGCCACGGGAACTCGCTCGCTGCGCTCGCTCATCCCTCTGTCACCTCGGGGGCTACGCCCCCGGAACCCCATCGGTGCCCGGCTCGCTGGCGCTCGCTCGGCCACGGGAACTCGCTCGCTGCGCTCGCTCATCCCTTCATCTCCGACAGTTCGTCGAGCGCGATCGAGCGGCGGTTGCGGTAGATCATCAGCACCATGCCCAGCCCGACGCCGACCTCGGCGGCGGCGATGGCGACGACGAACAGGGCGAAGATGTGCCCGTCGATGTCGTCGTTCATCAGCGCGAACGCGACCAGGTTGAGGTTGACCGAGTTCAGGATCAACTCGATCGACATCAGCACCATCACCGCGTTCTTGCGGGCGATGACGCCGAACACGCCGATGGAGAACAGGGCCGCGCTCAACAGGAGGAAGTTGACGGCGAGCATCAGATGGTCACCCCGGAATCGCAACGGACGTCGAGGAACGCTCGGTGTCCGACACCAGGTGTTGCGTGTGGCCGAGGGTTCGGTCGGAGGTCGACGGTGAGCATCGTCAGTCCTTGCGGGCCAGCACGATCGAGCCGATGGCGGCGGCGAGCAGGACGAACGACAGCGCGATCAACGGCACGAGGTAGTCGCCGAGGTATCCGTCGGAGATGCGCTGGGTGCTGGTGACGATCCGGTCACCCGGGAGGTCGGTGATGACGTCGTCGCGGTACTGGTCGATCACGACCCAGGAGAACATCCCGAAGAGCAGCAGCGCGACAGGGATGCCGACGGCCCACCCCTTGTTGTTGAGGTCGGTCTCCTGCCCGATCGTGGCGCGGGTCAGCATGATGCCGAACAGGAACAGCACCATGACCGCTCCGATGTAGACCAGGATCTGCGACACGGCGACGAACTCGGCGGCGGCGAGGATGTACTGCGCGGCCACGCCGCCCAGTACGACCACGAGCCAGAGCGCGGCGTGCACCACGTTCTTGGTGGTGACGACCCGAACGGCGCCCCAGAGCATCATCGCGGCGATGATGTAGAACCCGACGTTCTGCGCGACGTTGACGTCGGCGGCGAGGACCGCGATCACTTCTTCTGCGCTCCTGCTTCGAGCTCCGGCGCCTCTGGCACCGTCTCCATC
>CAXBAZ010000296.1:0-5579 GCA_963973395.1 uncultured Acidimicrobiaceae bacterium | reverse complement strand
TCACACGACTTCGACGCCCTGCTGAGCGACGAGCACAACCGCCCCGAGGTCGAACGGATCGTCGAGCGCGCGATCGCCGACCACCGCAGCATCGCGGCCGCGTTCGCCTGCGGCGACGCGACGGCGATGGCGCAGGCGACGACGCACCACATCGACGGCATCGAACACTCGATGGTCGACGACCTGCGCTGACGCCGCCGGTACCACCGTCGACGAGCCGGACGCGCGACGCGCGTCGCGGGCGACTCGACGCCGCCTCGACCGTGGACTATGGTCAGATGGTCTGACCAAACGATCGGGGAGAAGATGACGACGTTCGTCCACAGCACCGCCATCCGTTCGGCCTGGCATCCCGTGGCCGAGTCCACCGATGTCACCACGGGCCCTTTCGCCTTCCGTCTGCTCGGCGAGGACCTCGTCGTGTGGCGCGCCGGCTCGGGCGACCTCGTCGTCGCCCACGACCGCTGTCCACATCGCGAGGCGCCGTTGTCGGCCGGCACGGTCGACGACGGCAAGCTGGTCTGCGCCTACCACGGTTGGTCCTTCGGCGACGCCGGCCGGTGTGTGCTCGTGCCCTCGTCGGGTGAGGACGCCACCATCCCGCCGGCCGCGCACCTCGGCACACGGTGGGTCGACGAGCGGTACGGGCTCGTCTGGGTCAGCCTCGACCAGCCCACGACCGAGATCCCGACGATCGCACACGAGGACGATCCGGCCTTCCGCCGCATCAACAGCGGCATGCAGCCGTGGAAGGTCTCGGCGCCGCGGATGGTCGACAACTTCTGCGACATCAGCCACTTCCCGTGGGTGCACGTCGGCACGTTCGGCGGTGGCCAGACCCCGCGTGTACCCCGCATCGAACTGGGGGACCTCGACGACGGCTGGTACGGCTACGCCTACGAGGTCGACGCGAACAACCCCGACCTCGCCGCCGCCACCACCGGCACCGACGAGGCGGTCGTCCATCGGCGCATGAGCACCGGGTTCCACCTGCCGCTCTCCGTGCGCAGCACGATCGAGTACGCGACCGGCCTGCACCACATCCTGCTGCTGTGCTCGACGCCGGTCGACGACGAGCACTCGCTGTTCACCTTCGTCGTGTGGCGCAACGACGACCACAGTGCCGACCCGGAGACGACCATCGCGTTCGACCGGGCGATCGGCGCCGAGGACCAGCGCATGTTGGAGCAGTTGGGCGGCACGATGCCGCTCGGTCGCACCGATCTCGTGAGCGTCCAGTCGGACCGGTGCTCGGTCGAGTGGCGACGCCGGTTCGCCGAACTGGTCGCTGCTCCGGCGACTCCGGTCGCCGATCCAGTCCCCGCCCACGGCGCGCGGACGGTGACGAGTTGACCGATGACCCGGCCGCCGATTATGGTCTGACCATCAGTCCATTCTGATTGTCCGATCCAGAGGGGATGCAGTGACCATTCGCCAGCTCAACCATGCGGTGCTGTACGTGCGTGACGCACAACGCCACCGCACGTTCTACGAAGACGTGCTCGGGTTCAGCACGATCATCGACGGCCCCGGTCCGTTCGTGTTCATGCGGGCGCCCGGTTCGAGCAACCACCACGACATCGCGTTCTTCTCGATCGGTGACGGCGCCGAGGAGTCCGACGCCGGGCGGCGCACGGTGGGCATGTACCACCTCGCCTGGGAGGTCGCGACACTCGACGAACTGGCGGCCATGCGCGAGCGGCTCACCGAGGCCGGCGCACTGATGGGTGCATCCGACCACCATGTCAACAAGAGCCTGTACTGCCGTGACCCCGACGGGCTCGAGTTCGAGGTGATGTGGCTCAACCCGCCCGAGAACTGGGGTGCGAAGGAACACGACGCGATCGTCGAGCCCCTCGACCTGCCGGGTGACCGCGCCCGCTACGGCGGCGCGACCAGCGTGTTCGCCGATGCCGCCGGGGGAACTGCGTCGTGAACCTCACCGACCAGTACTGCCACTTCTTCGACGAGGCCGAGTTCAAGGAGACCGACCGGCCCGGCTTCCGCCGTCGCGTCATCACCGGCGAGAACCTGCAGCTCTGCTTCTGGCGGATCGCCGGCGGCGCCACCGGCTCGTTCCTGCACAAGCACGACGACCACGAGCAGCTCGGCATCATCGTGCGCGGTGCACTCGACTTCCGGATCGGACACGACGATCCGTCCGATCGTGTCGTGCTGAACGAGCACGAGGCCTATCTCGCGCCCCGGTCGGTCTGGCACGGCGACAGCGTGTTCGTCGGCGACGACGAGTTCGACGAGTGCTGGATTCTCGATGTGTTCGCGCCTCCGCGCGACGATCTGCGCAACGATGAGAGGGAGGGCTGATGGCCACCACCGACTGGCGACTCGCCGTCGACATCGGGGGCACGTTCACCGACGTCGTCCTCCTCGATGCAGCCAGCGGCCGCATCGTGGTCGACAAGACGCTGACCACGCCGAGCGCACCGCTCGACGGTGTCCGCACCGGTGTCACACAACTGCTCGACAAGGCGGGCGTGCGTCCGCACGAGATCACCGCCCCGATCGTGCACGCGACCACGTTGATCACGAACGCGCTGATCGAGGGCAAGCTCGGTCGCAGCGGCCTGGTCACGACGAAGGGCTTCGGCGACACGCTGCTCATCCGCGACGAGCACCGGTACGACATGTACGACCTGCAGATCGAGTTCCCGGCGCCGCCGATCCCGCGCGAGCGCACCTTCGAACTCGACGAGCGCGTGAGCGCCGACGGCGACGTGATCCTCGACCCGTCGCCCGAAGCTCTCGCCGCACTCACCGACGAGCTGCGCGCTGCCAACGTCGACTCGGTCGCGATCTGCCTCCTCAACAGCTACGTCAACCGCACGAACGAACGTAAGGTGGCCGACCACCTGCGGGCCGAGCTCGGTGTGCCCGTGTGCATCTCGGCCGAGATCTCGCCGCAGATCCGGGAGTACCCACGCATGATCACCACCGCGTGCAACGCAGCCACGATGCCGGTCATCGGGCCGTACCTCGACGAGCTGCAGAAATGGCTGTCGGCCGAAGGTTTCGGCGGCTCGGTGCTGATGATGCTGTCGAACGGTGGCGTCGTGTCGGCCGACGACGCCGCCCAGGCCCCGATCCGGCTCGTCGAGTCGGGCCCGGCGGCGGGCGCACTCGCCGGCAGTTGGTTCGCCAACCGCCTCGGCGAGGAACGGCTGCTCTGCTTCGACATGGGCGGCACCACCGCCAAGGCGTGCCTGATCGACCACGGCGAGCCCGAGCTCACCAACACGTTCGAGGTCGCCCGCGCGTACCGCTTCAAGAAGGGTTCCGGATTTCCCGTCTCGGTCCCGTCGGTCGACCTCGTCGAGATCGGTGCCGGCGGCGGCAGCCTCGGCCGGGTCGACCAGTTCGGTCTGTTGAAGGTCGGGCCCGAGTCGGCCGGTGCCGAGCCCGGTCCGGCCAGCTACGGCCGCGGCGGCACCGAGCCGGCGGTCACCGACACCGACGTTCTGCTCGGTCTGCTCGACCCCGACGCGTTCCTCGGTGGCGACATGCGGCTCGACCGGTCGCTCGCCGAGGCCGCCGTCGGTCGCGTCGCCGACCAGCTCGGTCTGTCGATCATCGACACCGCGGCCGGCATGCACGAGATCGTCAACCAGAACATGGCCGCAGCGGCACGGATGCACAGCGTCGAGATGGGCGTCGACCTCCGCGGTGTCACCGTCATCGCGTTCGGTGGCGCCGGTCCCGTCCATGCCTGCGGTGTGGCCGACCTGCTCGAATCCGACCGGGTGATCTTCCCGGTCAACGCGAGCGTCCTGTCGGCGTTCGGCACACTGGTGTCGCCGGTCCGGATCGATCTTGCGCAGTCGCTGCCGAGGATGATCGACACCGTCGACATCGCTGAGCGCGACGCGCTGCTCGACGAACTGCGAGCCGAGGGCAGGCGGGTGTTGTCGGCGGCCGGCGTGCCCGACGACGCCGTGCGGTTCCGCTACGGGATCGACGCCCGCTACGCGGGCCAGGGCAACGAGATCACCATCTGGGTGGGCGAGGGCGAGACCTGGCCGGCGACACCCGAGCACGTCACAGCGGCCTTCGAGGACGAGTACCGGCGGATCTACGGCATGACGATCCCCGATGTCGCGGTGCAGGCCGTGACATGGCGTCTGTCGGCCTCGGCCGAGACCAACATCGTCGAACCGTCGAACGACCTCGCGCCGGCCGACGGGCCGCCGGCGCCGATCGGTCACCGGCCGATGATCTTCGACCGTGGCGTCGACGCCGTCGACGCGCCGGTCTACCGCCGCACCGATCTCGGGGCCGGCGCCAAGTTCGAGGGACCCGCCGTGGTCGAAGAACGCGAAACCACCTCGGTCATCCGACCCGGATGGTCGGTCGAGGTCGCTGCCGACGGCAGCTTGATCGCCACCCGCCGTACAGAGGAGACGTCATGACGCTCGCCGAGTCCACGCCGGCCGAATCGGCCACATCCGAATCGACGAACGCCCGGACGTTCGACCCGGTCGAACTCGAGATCCTGTGGCAATCGCTGATCGCGACGGTCAACGAACAGGCACGGGCGCTCCAGCGGGCCGCGTTCTCGCCGATCGTGCGCGAGGCGGGCGACCTCGCCAACGCCGTGTTCGACCGGCGCGGCCGGATGGTCGCGCAGGCCGTCACCGGCACCCCCGGCCACATCAACTCCCTCGCGATCGGCGCCGCCAACATGCTCGCGGAGTACCCACTCGATTCGCTCGAGCCCGGTGACGTGCTCGTGACGAACGACCCGTACAAGACGGCCGGTCAGCTGCTCGACGTGACCGTGCTCGTTCCCGCATGGCGCAACGGCAAGGTGATCGCGTTCTTCGGTTCGACGATCCACCACACCGACGTGGGCGGCTACGGCATCGGTGCCGGTGGTCGCGACTGCTTCGAAGAGGGCCTGTGGATCCCGATCTGCAAGTTGATGAAGGCCGGTGAGCGCAACGAGGACGTGTGGAAGTTCGTGCTCTCCAACGTACGCCAGCCCGACCACATGGCCGGCGACCTGCACGCACAGCTGGCCTCCGGCGAGGTCGGCGCACAGCGGCTCGGCTCGTTGTGTGACACCTTCGGTCTCGACGACATCGAAGGCCTCGCCGACGAGATCATCGACCGGTCGGAGACGGCCACCCGCGACAGCATCCGGCAACTGCCGGCCGGCACGTACGAGGCGTCGGCGATCCTCGACCTGGCCGACGGCGACCGGATCGACATCGTGTGTGCCATCCACGTCGACCCCGTCGCGGGTGAGATCACCGTCGACTACGAGGGCACCTCGCCGGCCAGCCCGTGGGGCATCAACGTCGTCAAGAACTACACCCACGCGTACACCACGTTCACCGTACGTTCGGTCCTCAACCCCGACATCCCCAACAACCACGGCAGCCTCGGCCCGATCAAGGTCGTCGCTCCCGAAGGTACGATCGTCAACGCCGTGCTGCCTCAGCCCGGCACCGCTCGGCACGTGGTCGGGATGTTCCTCCCGAACGCACTGCTCAAGGCGTTGGCTCAGATCCGCCCCGACGACGCGATGGCCGAAGGGTCCGGCGCCGTCTGGACGATGCAGG
>CAXBAZ010000295.1:0-5591 GCA_963973395.1 uncultured Acidimicrobiaceae bacterium | reverse complement strand
GGTGGGCCGCACGTTCCAGAGGATCAGGGAGGAGTACGGCTCCGAGATCGCCTCGGTCGTGCACCTGGCGGCGTTCTACGACTTCGCAGGTCGCGACAGCCCGATGTACGAGCAGGTGACGGTCGAGGGAACCCGCCGCATGCTCGACGCTCTGAGCGAGTTCGACGTGCAGCAGTTCGTGTTCTCGTCGACGATGCTGGTCCACGAGCCCACCGACCTCGGCGACGAGATCGACGAATCCGATCCGATCGAGGCGTCGTGGCCCTATCCCGAATCCAAGGTGGACACCGAACGACTGATCCGCGAGCACCCGGCCTCGCCGTCGATGTCCACGGTGATCGTCCGGATCGCCGGCGTGTACGACGAGGCGGGGCATTCGCCGCCGCTCACGAACCAGATCAAGCGGATCGACGGGCGCTGGCCGACGAGCCACTTCTACCCGGCCGATCTCGATCGTGGTCAGGCGTTCGTCCACCTCGCCGATGCCGTCGACGCCCTCGTACGCATCGTCGCGCGACGCGACGAACTGCCGGGTCACTTCCCCGTGCTGGTCGCCGAGCCACGCACCGTCGGGTACGGAGAGCTCCAGGACCTGATCGGCAACGAGCTGCACGGGCGCGATTGGACCACCCTGCGAATTCCGCCGCTGCTGGCGAAGGTCGGAGCCTGGGTCAGGGAGAAGAATCCCCTGGGCGAGGATCCGTTCATCCGTTCGTGGATGGTGGATCGAGCGTCCGATCACTACGACATCGACATCTCGGTCGCGAGGGAGCGGCTGGGCTGGGAGCCACGCCACGACGTCGTCGAGACGGTCCGCGAGATGATCCGACGACTGGAGGACGACCGTGAGGGCTGGTACGCCGAGAACGACCTCACGCCACCGCGTCGGTTGCTGCCGGCATGAGCGGAACCGATCAACACGTCCCGCCCGGCTGGCGGGTCAATCCCTCGGCGTGGTCGCAGCGGATCCCGATCGTCGTGCTGGCAGTGATGGGCGGGGTCGCGGCCACGTGGTTGGCGCTGTACCAACAGGAATACGTCGACACGGTGTTCGAGCCGTTCTTCGGCGACGGCACGACCGACATCGTGCGCGAGTCGGGCTTCTCACAGGCGTTCGAGCGGTTCCCGATCGGTGACGCCGCGATCGGGGCGCTCGGCTACCTCGCCGACGCGATCACCGGCGTGATCGGTGGCACCGACCGATGGAAGACGATGCCGTGGATCGTGATCGTGTTCGGCGCGTTCGTCGGTCCGTTCGGCGCCGTGAGCGTGATGCTCACCATCTTCCAGCCGGTGCTCTACGGCAGCTTCTGCACTCTCTGCCTGTTCTCGGGTGTGGTGTCGCTCGCCATGATCGGCCCAGGTGTCGACGAGGTGCTGGCGAGCCTCCAACACCTCCGTCGTGAACGCGCCGCCGGTGCGTCGCTCTGGCGCGTGTTCTGGGGCCTCGACTAGTGAGGACCGATCTGATCGCACGGCTCGTGGCCGTCGCGGTCGGTGTCTGGCTGATGGCCGCTCCCGCCGTGCTCGGCTACGACGGCATCGCAGCCGACAACGATCGGATCGTCGGGCCGATCGCCGGCGCCTGCGCGTTCGTCGCGTGCTGGGAGGTGCTGATGGCGTTCCGATGGGCGACCCTGCCGCTGGGGGCGTGGCTGGTGCTGGCGCCGCTGGTGCTCGGCTACGACGACTCGGCCGCGTGGTGGTCGAGCATCGCATCGGGGCTGGTGATCGCCGGGACGTCGTGGGTCGGGCGCGACGTCCGTGACGATTTCGGCGGCGGCTGGCGGTCGGTGCGTCCTCGGGCGTGGCGAACCACTGCGCAGTGATGCGGCCGGTCCGTTCCCGGGCGGCGTGGCGCGTGGGGAGTCGGACGTGGCGGCATTGATCGCGGTCTTCGTGCTCGCCACGGCCGTGGTGGCGACGATCGGCCCTCGTCTCGCCCGGGTGGCCGAAGCGATCTCGAACCGGCTCGACCTCGGCCAGGTGTTGGTCGGAGCCGTGCTGCTCGGCGTCGTGACGTCGCTCCCCGGGTTGGTGCTCACGATCACGGCGGCCGCGAACGGAGAGACCGAACTCGCGGTGTCCAACGCGATCGGCGGCGTCGCCGCACAGACCTTGTTCCTCGCGATCGCGGACATCGTGTTCCGGACCGGCGCATTGTCGGGCTACGTGCCGACCCGGCAGGTGGCCTACCAGGCCGCGCTGCTGATGATCCTGCTCTCCCTCGTCATCGTCGGGCTCGGCTCGTCCGGCACGGTGATCGGCTGGATCCACCCGATCACGCCGATGATCGTGGTTGCGTACGCCGCAGGGCTGTTCCTGACGCGCCGACTCGACATCAGCCAACCGGCTGCGATCGGCCCCGAACCCGACGCCGCGGACGTCGAAGGTGGACGAGCAGGAGTGCGCGGCAAGCTGGGCGACCTGGAGGACAGTCCGAAGATCGAGGAAGAGGAGGAACGGTCCTGGTCACAGCTCTGGCTCCGGTTCGCCGGGTTCGCCCTGACGTTGGGAGTCTCCGGCTTCGGCTTGGCCTGGGCGGGCAGCGAGCTCGCCGCGACGACTGCGCTCTCGGCCGGTTCGGTCGGAGTGGTGTTGACCGCGGTCGCCACGTCGACCCCCGAGCTCGTCACCGCGGTGGCGGCGGCCCGTCGCGGAGCGATCGGACTGGCCGCCGGCGACATCATCGGCGGCAACACGTTCGACACCCTGTTCGTCGCGGCCGCGGACGTGTTCTCGGGAGAGTCGGTGTTCGCCGGCGCCGGCAGCAACGCCGTCGGTCTCGTGGGCCTGGCGGTGTTGCTCAACGGTGTGCTCCTGGCGGGGCTCGTCCGCCAGGGATCGGGCGCCGGACGCACCGACGTCGAGAGCTGGTCGATCATCGTCATCTGGGTCGTCGCCGTGGTGTTGATCGTCATCTGACGACATCGACCAAGTCTCGATCCGACCCGTCGATCTGACGGCTCCGGTGCGACGGGTCGATGGGACGTCGTCGACGGGGCGTCGTTGCTCTGACGCCGAACTGACAGACCTCACACCGCTGTGACATCCCGTGTGCCACCCGACCGGGTGATTCGATGCGAATACGGCGATATCACGGCGCAGCGCTTGCCCCGTCGCCACACCACTCATAGGTTGATTCAGCGCTCTGACCGGACCCTGCAGTCGCGTCGAACGCTCATGCCCGACATGAGCCTCCTCGGAGGAGGTCCGGAATGTCAGTCCAATCATCCACAACTCGCCGGGCGTCGAGGTCTCGTTCGACGTCGTCCGTTGCCGCACCCTCGGGTCCCGCACCCTCGGTCTGTATACCGCCCCTGGCGTTGCGTTCCATGGGAGGGCTGCGTTGGGGTGTCGACCGAGGCGTGGTCGAGGTCGACGGCGAGGTCGACGCTGCGGCAGCGCAGATCTTCGCCGCCGCGCTCGACGTCTGCAATGACGACACGGTGATCGCAGCGCTCGACCTGACGCGTGTCTCGTTCTTCTCGGCGGCCGGCGTTCGTTGCTTCGTGGACTGCGGCTGGACGACCGAGGCCCACCCGCTGATCATCGCCTCACCGGCGGTGCGCCGCGTCCTCACCCTCTGCGATCTCGACTTCCTGCTCGAACGACACGGGTGGACCGGCGGATCGGTGTGGCCGACCCGCGTCGCCTGACGTGACGGCCATCAGCGCCCCCGACGGATCTGCCGGCGGGTCGGTGCATCTGCAAAGATGTGCGCTCATTGCGCTCCGAACGCGAGCGCACGACTGCGGTCGTCCACACCCGCCGTCGCAGCAACAGAAGATGAGAAGCACGACGTGATGCGGATCGGCGTCCCGCCCGACGCCGAAACAGGAACCGAACCTTGGTGGTCGAACCGTTGGTTCGTCGCGTTCGTGCTCGCAGTCGGATACATGGCCGGTTCGGAAGCGGCCTTTCGCTTCGCCGACGCGACGGGACTCCAGGCGGTGTTCTTCATCCCGTCGGGGATCACGCTGGCTGCGCTCGTCCGGACCCACCGTTCGAACTGGTGGATCCTGCTGCTGGCGGTCGCCGCCGCCGAACTCGCGCAGGACCTTCGCTCGGGCCTGTCCGTCGCACTGTCGGCCGGATTCGTGCTCGCGAACGTCGCCGAGCCGCTCGTGGGCGCATCGATCGTCGTGGCCGGGCTCCGCCGCCGACTCGACCTGTCCCGGCTGTGGCACCTCCGGTCGTTCATCGCAGGCGGCGTCGTGGCAGGCCCGGCGGTCGGCGCGGTGATCGGAGCTCTGGTGGATCGCAGCATCGGCGGCCACGACCTGCTCACGACCCTCGGTCAGTGGTGGCTGGGTGACGCTCTCGGGGTGCTCCTCGTCGGCGGGCCGTTGCTCGCGATCGGGTCGGGCGCCGACCGGCGTCCACTGTGGTCGGTGTCGGGCGCCCTGTTGCTCGGCGGTGCGGTTGCGCTGACCACTGTCGTGCTCACGGCATCCGATCTTCCCCTGATGTTCATGGTGCTCACCGGCGTCGTGGTGGCCGGGGCGCGGTTCGGCGTACGGGGTGTCTCGTACGTCGCCGCGATCGTCGCACTGACGACGGCGGTCGTCTTCCTCGTCGGTGACGGGGCGATCATGGTCGGTGTGTCCGATGCGACCGGACTCGTCGTCATCAAGCTGAAGTTCCTCGTGTTCACGATGGGCGGCCTGGTGGTCGCGGCCGAGATGTACGAACGTGACCTGATCACCATCGAACAGGCGCGGTTGCAGGTCGCGGCGGCGGAGGAACATCGGCTGGTGGCGCGCTTCCAACGGCTGAGCCTTCCGCCGAGCGTCGTGATCGGGAGGTCGTTCACGGCCGAGGGGCGGTACGTCGCGGCCTCGTCCGGGTTGGGCGTGGGCGGCGACTGGTACGACGTCGCCGAGCTGCCCGACGGGCGGGTCTACATCTGCGTCGGCGACGTCGTCGGCCACGGAGCCGAGGCCGCTGTCACGATGAGTCAGCTGCGGGTGGCGATGTCGATCCTGGCACGGCACGTCGATCGGCCGTCCGACCTGCTCGAGCAGGCCGATCTCGCCGCCGCCGGGATTCCCGGAGCGTCGTGCTCGACGGCGTGGGTCGGGTTCTTCGACCCGCGTACGGGTTCCCTCGCCTACGCGTCGGCGGGCCATCCGCCGGGCTTCCTGTTGGCCGCCGACGGGATTCGTCGACTCGGAGGATCGGTCGCCGCTCCGCTGACCGTGCGGCTCGGTGCCGTGAAGCCCGAGGCGGTCGTCGATGTGCCTGCCGACGCGTCGTTGGTGCTGTACACCGACGGCCTCGTCGACCGGCGCGGCGCGACGATCGACGCACAACTGGACGACGTCGAACGGCGCCTCGGCACGATGTGGTCGTCCCCGACGGGATTCGACCTCGATGCGCTCGAGACGTTCGCCGGACGGACCGACGACACGGTGATCCTGCACGTCGCGCTCCGCCCGGTCCCTCGTGGCGTCAGCCCGACCGGGCCGAAAGCGGCGGACGGGCGGACCGTCGATGGACGCCTCCGGGGCTCGCCACTCCGTGGGTGGGTGGGTGACGGAGCAGTGGGGGAACGTTCGAGCCCCGGAGACGTTGTCGGTTGAATACCC
>CAXBAZ010000294.1:0-5602 GCA_963973395.1 uncultured Acidimicrobiaceae bacterium | reverse complement strand
GAGGTCGATATCGGCGTAGAGATCGGCCATGTCGGCGATCGTGTCGATCGCCACGCCGCAGCGGCCGACCTCGCCGAGCGCCATGGGATGGTCGGAGTCGATGCCGAGCAGGGTCGGCATGTCGAACGCGGTCGACAGACCGTCGCCACCCGACTTGATGATCTCCTTGAAGCGCCAGTTCGTGTCGTCGGCGGTGCCGAATCCGGCGAACATCCGCATCGTCCACAGCTTCGAGCGGTACATCGAGCTGTACGGGCCGCGGGTGTACGGGTACTGGCCGGGGAACTCGCCGTCGTCGGGGCCGTAGACGGGTTCGAGCGGGATCCCCGACATCGTCTCGAAGTCGGCGTCGCGCAGTCGTGACGACCCGAACGATGCTTCCCAGATCTCGCGGTTGGACGGCTGATCGTTCGTCACGTCGTTGTCCACGTCGTTCGTCATGATGTACAGATTACTTTGATGTCCAAGTAAAGTCCATGCCGTGCCGCCAGATGCCGCGACCTCGCTCCGGGACGACCCGATCGACCTCGCGCACCACAACTGGGTCGCCGCCGGGTGGGCCGACGCCGCCGACGGCATGGCGATGGTGACGTCGATCATGCGGGTCCAGCAGTTGCTGCTGGCGCGGATCGAGGGCCTGCTGCGCCCGAACGGTTTGACGTTCGCGCGATTCGAACTGCTGCGCCTGCTGGCGTTCACGCGCCTCGGGGTGCTCCCGGTCGGCAAGATCGGCGAGCGGCTCCAGGTGCATCCGGCCAGCGTGACCAACGCCGTCCAGCGGCTCGAGCTGGCCGGGCTCGTCGAGCGCCGGGCGAACCCCGACGACGGGCGCAGCGTGCTCGCCGAGATCACACCAGCGGGTCGCGAGCTCGTCGAACGCTGCACGGCGCTCTTGAACACCGAGGTCTTCGCCGACGTCGGCGTCGATGCGACCACCGGCGCCGACGCACGTGCCGCGCTCGACGCCATGCGCCGCACGTTCGGCGACCCGGCCTGACAGCCGTCTGCGCAAGCGATCAGAGGCCTGGTACCGATGATCGCTCGCGCAGAGTGCGGGGCCATCTGTTGGAACATCGGCGTGAGGATCACGGGCCGGTCGCCGACGATCGCTCGCACAGAGATCGGCGGCTTGCCTGAGCACCGCCGTGGGGGATCAGGGGACGGTCGCCCAGGATCGCTCGCGCAACGCTGCGGTCGGCTGTGAACGCGCAAGGCGGTCGAGGGCCGGTCGCCGACGATCGCTCGCACAGAGATCGGCGTGTGTTGCCTGAACATCGGTTGCGAGCGGTCGAGGGCCGACACCCACGATCGCTCGCCGACGGGTCGCTCGCCGAAGGGACGCCCGCCGAAGGGACGCCCGCCGAAGGGACGCTCAGTGGCGGTGGTCAGGAGGTTGTGCGGGTGGCGGTGAACGCGTAGCAGCCGCCGGTCACGTTGCGGCCGTGGACGAAATCGACGTCGTCGTGGGCGAGCAGCTCGTCGACCAGTTCGGTCAGCGATCCGCCGGCGGGCGCGTGGCGGACGCGGTGGTACGCGATCCGCCGGTCGGGACCGTACGGACGCAACACCATCGCCCGCCCGTCGAGCTCGGTCGGCAGGTGCGGCTGTGGGCCGCCGCCGTCGCAGCCGTCGGTGTGCACGACGATCGGCCCGGTCTCCGCGTAGGCGCCGGTCCAGGGCATCGGCGACCAGGCGATGATCGCGATCCGGTCGCCCGGTCGTGAGTCGGTCAGGCAACACCGCAGCGGCCAACCGCCCGCCCGGTCGACGAACGGTTCGATCGGGTTGCCGCCATCGTCCACACCGGTCTCGAGCGCGCTGCGGAGCCGGGTCGGGTCGATGCCCAGGAACGTCGATGCCATCCGGACAACGTACGAAACCAGTGACCCGGACGCGAGCGGCAATCGGCCGTCGCGCTCGCCCCCGGGTCAGGCAGTGTCAGGCTTCGTCGCGGATGACCTGCAGTCCGGCGGGGTCGACGAGGCTGTCGAACAGGCGCAGGTTGTGGTTGTGGCCGACGTGGTGCAGGCCGAATGCGGACTGGATCGACGTGTACATCCCCATCGCGTCGAGCGAGTTGTTGACGCTCTGCTTGGAGAGCGTCAGGCCGATCATCGGCCGCTTGGCGATGTGTTCGGCCATCGCCAGCGTCTCGGCCTCGAGGTCGTCGCGGGTCACCACCTTGTTCACCATGCCGTGCCGGTACGCCTCGTCGGCGGTGATCGCCCGGCCGGTGAACAGCATCTCCTTGGCGAGCCGTGCGCCGGCCTCGTACGGATGGGTGAAGTACTCGTGACCGTTGACGCCGAACGCGACGACCGGGTCGGAGAACGTGGCGTCGTCGCTGCAGACCACCAGGTCCATCGGCCACACGAGCATCAGTCCTCCGGCGATCACCTTGCCCTGCACCTGGGCGATCGTGGGCTTGGGGATGTTGCGCCACCGCCAGCACAGGCCGACATACATCTCGGCTTCGGTCGCCATGTAACCCTCGGCGCCGTCGCTGTCGAAGCAGCACCAGGTGCCGATCGGCTCGATGTCGGACATGTCGGTGCCGGCGCGGAGGTCGTGCCCGGAGGAGAAGTGGTTGCCGTCGGCGGCGAGGATGATCACCCGCACTTCGTCATCGCGGGCGGCGCGGTCGAACGCCTGGTTGAGTTCGCTGAGCATCCGGTAGTCCTGCGCGTTGGCCGTCTGGGGGCGGGCGAGCACGATGCGCGCCACACGATCGGCCGGCTGCTCGTAGCGGATGTGTTCCCAGTCGTCGCTCATCCGCCGAGTCTCGCGCCGGGCACCGCCCGATCTCGACGTGGGACCGACGATCGATCGACAGGGGATCGATCGTCGATCGGACGCGGGGCCGTCGGTGATGCGGACGGTCGTGATGCCAAGATGTCGGTGATGTCCGGGTGTGGTCCGATCCTCTATCTCGGCGGCGAGTTCGTGCCGGCCGCCACCGCCACCGTGTCGGTCGACGATCGTGGCTTTCAGTTCGCCGACGGCTGCTACGAGGTGACGCTGGTGGTCGAGGGGTGCTGCATCGCGCTCGACAGGCACCTTGCTCGGCTGCAGCGCACGCTCGACACGCTCCGCATCGAATTCGACGCGGCGACGCTCGCACCGATTCACCACGACCTGATCGAGCGCAACGAGCTGGCCGACGTGGCGCTCGCATCGATCTACGTCCAGATCACACGTGGGGTCGCTCCGCGGGCGCACGCCTTCCCGGTCGGGGCGGCGCCGACGGTGCTCGTGCGCGCCCAGGAGATCGCCGGTCCGTCGCGCTCGATGATCGAGCAGGGCAGCCGGGCGATCACCGCCGTCGACATCCGGTGGGGTCGGGTCGATCTCAAGACGACCGGCCTGCTGCCGAATGTGCTCGCGCAGCAGGCGGCGCACGAGGCCGGTGTCGACGACGTGATCCTCCACCGCGACGGCGTCGTCACGGAGGGTTCGCACACCAACGTGTTCGCAGTGATCGACGGGGTGGTGGTGACGGCGCCGGCGGACCACCGGATCCTTCCCGGTGTGGTGCGAGCGGTGGTGATCGAGTCGGCGGTCGCAGCGGGCATCGCGATCGACGAGCGGGAGTGGACGCTCGACGAGTTGAGCGCCGCCGACGAGGTGTTCATGACGAGCACGACCGCGGGCGCACGCCCGATCGTCGAGGTCGACGGCCGCCCGGTCGGCGACGGCCACCGTGGCCCGGTGACGACGCGACTGCAGCAGCTCTACGCGGCCTTCGTCGCCGCCGAACGCACCCGCTGACCGCCGTGGCGCGGCGCCAGCGGCGCTCACCGTGTCGCGGTTCTCGGCGCAGCGCGCACGTGGTCGCGCCACGGTGCGGGCGTTGTTCGTTCTTCGGGCTGGCCTGTTCGGGCCGTGTCGCGGAGGTGGGTGTCCGGCGCGCACGGTCGCGACAGGGTCCGTGGGCTCGTGCGGCGGTGGGAGCCGACCCCCGCCACCACGCTGGTGGTCGCGAGGTCAGCGGCGGCGGGCTCGGAAGAAGTCGACGAGCAACCGGCCGCATTCGTCGGCGAGCACGCCAGTGGTGCGGGGGATGCGGTGGTTGAGCAGTTCGCTGTCGACCAGGTCGAACCGGCTGCCGGCGGCGCCAGCCTTCGGGTCGGTGGCGCCGTACACGAGTCGCCCGACCCGGCCGTTCACCATCGCTCCGGCGCACATCGGGCACGGTTCGAGGGTGACGACGAGCGTGCAGTCGTCGAGCCGCCAGTGGCCCACTTCCGCCGCCGCGTCGCGCATCGCGAGCAGCTCGGCGTGCGCGGTCGGGTCGCCGGTCAGTTCTCGTTCGTTGTGGCGAGCGGCGATGATCTCCCCGGCGCGCACCACCACCGCACCGACCGGTACGTCGTCGTGGGCGAGCGCAGCACGCGCTTCATCGAGCGCGGCGCGCATCGCCGACTCGAAGTCGTCGGACTCGAAGTCGTCGGAGGGGGTGGTGGTCGGGTCGGTGGAACGCATCGTCGTCAGCTGGTGGACAGGTCTGCGGAACATGTCGATGCCGAGGCACGAACCGGTCATCCCACCACGGCGAGTCTGACGGACGTCACCGAGCATGTCGAGCGGCTGCGGGCGTGTGGGCGCCGGTCGTCGGAGCACCACACCCGGAGGTGATTCGGTGGACCTGGCGGAGAGGGTGGGATTCGAACCCACGGACCCGTGAAGGTCACACGCTTTCCAAGCGTGCCGATTCGGCCGCTCTCGCACCCCTCCTGGTGTTGTGCGGTGCCACGATATCTGGCCGCTAACCTGAACAGCACTCGTCGGGTTCCCGGCGGGTGAGGTGGTGGTCGGGTCCTGTGCAATGGGCGCCCGTGAACCAGGTCAGGCCAGGAATGGAGCAGCCTTCATCGGCATCGCTCGTGTGCCGCAGACCGCCTGGCCGCCACCTCATCCACCAGGAGCCCGACGTCGTCGTTTCGGGCTACGGTGCCCACCGTGAAGGTGCACCTGGTCGACGGAACGTACGAGCTCTTCCGGCAGCACTTCGGCAGCGCCAACCGGCGTGGTGAGTCCGGCCGTGAGGCGGGCGAGTTCGATGCGACGATCGGTGTGCTGACGTCGACGTTGCAGCTGATCGAGGAGGGCGCGACGCACGTCGGTGTGGCGAGCGACCACACGATCGAGTCGTTCCGCAACGATCTCTGGGACGGCTACAAGACGAGCGAGGGCATGTTGCCCGAGCTGCTCCACCAGATCCCGGTGATGGAGGATGCGCTCGAGGCGATGGGTGTGACCACGTGGCGGATGGTCGAGTGGGAAGCCGACGACGCGCTCGGCGCCGCGGCCCACGTCGCCGACCAGGACGAGCGTGTCGAACAGGTGCTGATCGTCACCCCCGACAAGGACCTCGGGCAGTGTGTGGTCGGCCAACGCGTCGTGCAGTACGACCGTCGCAAGCGCGAGATCATCGACGAGGCTGGTGTGCACGAGAAGTTCGGTGTCGGGCCGTCGTCGATCCCCGACTACCTCGGGCTCGTCGGCGACACCGCCGACGGTTTCCCCGGGTTGCCGGGGTGGGGGGCGAAGTCGACCTCGCTGGTGCTCGCCCGGTACACGCACCTCGAGCAGATCCCTCCCG
>CAXBAZ010000293.1:0-5605 GCA_963973395.1 uncultured Acidimicrobiaceae bacterium | reverse complement strand
GTCGGGCTGTGGGATGGCGGCGGCCAGCCGGTCGGCGTCGGGATCGTTCGCGATCGCGAGGTCGGCGCCCGAGGTGCGGGCGGTCTCGATGAGCAGGTCCATCGCACCGGGCTCCTCGGGATTGGGGAACGAGACGGTCGGGAAGGTGCCGTCCGGCTCGAACTGCGCCTCGACGGGGATCGGCGCCCTGAGACCGGCCGCTTCGAACCCCCGCAGCACCGTCGCCCCGCCGACGCCGTGCATCGCCGAGTAGGCCACCGTGGGCCCGGCCACGTCGGGACGGCGCCGCACCGCCGGGATCGCCGCGAGATAGGCGTCGAACAGTTCGTCGCCGACGGTCCCGATCGACTCGTGATCGGCGTCGGCGAGCCGGACCTGCGTCGGGTCGATGCGGTCGATCCGGTCGGCGATACCGGCGTCGTGCGGTGGCACGATCTGGGCGCCGTCGCCGAGGTACACCTTGTAGCCGTTGTCGGCCGGCGGGTTGTGCGACGCGGTCACGACCACGCCCGCAGCCGCATCGAGCTCGCTGATCGACCAGGCCAGCACGGGCGTCGGCGTGTACTGGTCGAACAGCATCGACCGGATGCCGTAGGCGGCCATCACCCGCGCCGTGTCGGACGCGAACACGTCGCTCTTGCGGCGGGCGTCGAAGCCGATCACGACACCGCGCTCGGCCGCGCGTGGGTCGGTGTCGAGCAGGTACTGGGCGAGGCCGGCGGCCGCCTGCTGCACGACGAGGCGGTTCATCCGCAGCGGACCGGCGCCGACGGCGGCGCGCAGACCGGCCGTTCCGAACTGCAAGCGACCGTCGAAACGATCGGCGAGTTCGCCGGGATCGCCCTCGATCAGGGCTTGGAGCTCGGCACGGATGTCGGCGTCGGGTTCGGCTGCCAGCCAGCGCCGTGCAGCCTCGTGGGGGTCGGGTTTCGTCACCCCACCAGGGTACGCAACTCGACGAGCGGCCGGGGGCCGACGTGCGAGATGACCTCGGACGCAGCGATCGATCCCAGCCGGCCGCACTCGGGCAACGGCTGCCCGGTCGTCACCCCGTGGAGGAACCCTGCTGCATAGAGGTCGCCGGCACCCGTCGTGTCGACCACCCGTCGTACCGGCTGGGCCCTCACGCGGATGACGTCGTCGCCGGTGATGATCACCGATCCGTCGGCGCCGGTGGTGATCGCCGCGAACTGGCAGTGGAGTCGCAGCTCGGCGATCGCCTCGTCGAAGGTGTCGGTCTCGTAGAGCGAGATCAGCTCGGCGTCGTTCCCGAACAGGAGGTCGACCTCGTCGGACACGAGCTCCCTGAAGTCATCGCGATGGCGATCGACGCAGAACGAGTCGGACAGCGTCAGCGACACCATGCCGCCGGCCTCGTGCGCCACGCCTGCGGCGTGGCGGAACGCCGACTTCGCCTCGTCGCGGTCGAACAGGTAGCCCTCCATGTACAGCAACTTGCCCGCCGCGATCGTGTCGTCGTCGACATCGTCGATGCCGAGCAGGCTCGATGCGCCGAGGAACGTGTTCATGGTGCGTTCGGCGTCGGGGGTGACCACGATGATGCATCGTCCGGTCGGGACGTCGTTCACGTGTCCGCCCGGCCGGAACTGGACCCCGACGGCGAGCAGGTCGTGCCCGAACACCTGTCCGAGGTCGTCGTTGGTGACCTTGCCGATGTAGGCCGCGCGTCCGCCGAAGCTCGCGATGCCGCACATCGTGTTGGCGGCCGAACCGCCGCTCATCTCCACCGCCGACCCCAGCGCCTCGTAGAGCTGGACGGCGCGGTCGGTGTCGACCAGGTCCATCGCCCCTTTGACCAGTCCGTGCTCGTCGACGAACGTGTCGGGCGCGTGCGCGATCACGTCGACGAGTGCGTTGCCGATGCCGACGACGTCGAACTCCGCGCCCCGGGCCACCATCTGGTCGAGGTTCACAGGGCGGCACGCTACCGCAGCCGACGTGCGGAGGCTCGGGCGGCGGAGGCGCCCCAATCCGGCGGCACGAGCGACGGATCGCCGGTACCATCCGCTCGGTGACCGTGACCTCGCCCGACACCCTCGACCCGTACCGCCTCCCCCGCCACTCCACCCCCGAGCGGTACGACCTGACGCTCGAGCCCGACCTCGCCGCCGGCACGTTCCGCGGCTCGGTGACGATCGCGCTGACCACGCACGACGCGACCGACGAACTGGTGTTGAACGCGATCGAACTCGAGATCGACGGGTGCACCCTCGACGGTTCCCCGGCGGAGATCGAACTCGACGAGCCGACCGAGCGGCTGTTCGTCCGGCCGGAGGGGGGCGTCGATACCGGCACCCACACGCTCGTCGTCGAATTCCAGGGGATCCTCAACGACAAGCTGCGCGGGTTCTACCGCAGCACCTACCGCGACGACGGGGTCGAGCGGGTGATCGCGACGACGCAGATGCAGTCGACCGACTGCCGTCGTGCGTTCCCCTGCTGGGACGAACCCGACTTCAAAGCGGTGTTCGCCATCACGCTCGTCGTCGAACCCGATTTGATGGCGGTCTCGAACGGATCGGTCGTCTCCGAGGAGGAGTCGAACGGCAAGCGGGTCGTGCGGTTCGCCGACACAATGGTCATGAGCTCGTACCTGGTGGCGTTCGTGGTCGGCCCGCTCGAGGCGACCGAGTGGCACGACGCCGACGGCATCCCCGTCCGGATCGTCCACGTGCCCGGCAAGGGCGATCTGACGGCGTTCGGCCTCGACGTCGCGACGTTCTGCCTGCGCTGGTTCCAGGACTACTACGGCATCCCGTACCCGAGCGACAAGGTCGACCTGTTGGCCCTCCCCGACTTCGCGGCCGGGGCGATGGAGAACCTGGGGTGCATCACGTTCCGGGAGAACCTCCTGCTCGTGCATCCGACGGCCGGCACGCAGAGCGAGCGCCAGCTCGTGGCCGACGTGGTCGCGCACGAACTCGCCCACATGTGGTTCGGCGATCTCGTCACGATGTCGTGGTGGAACGGGATCTGGTTGAACGAGGCCTTCGCGACGTTCATGGAGATCGCGGCATGCGACGCGTTCCGGCCCGAGTGGGAGCGTTGGACGTACTTCGGATTGGAGCGCAGCGTCGCGTTCGAGACCGACTCGCTCGGCTCCACACGATCGGTCGAGTACGAGGTGCGCTCGCCGGCCGACTGCGAGGGCATGTTCGACGTGCTCACGTACCAGAAGGGCGGTGCCCTCCTCCGGATGCTCGAGCAGTACCTGGGCGCCGAGCGGTTCCGCGAGGGGGTCAGCCACTACCTGCGCACGCACGCGTACGCCAACACCGAGACCAGCGACCTGTGGGACGCGATCGAGCACACGTCCGGTGAGCCCGTGCGCCGGATCATGGACTCGTGGATCTGGCAACCCGGGTACCCGCTGGTGACGGCAACAGCGGCGGGCGACGAGCTGGTGCTCACGCAACGGCGCTTCTCCTTCGATCCCGACGATGCGTCGACATCGCGCTGGGCGATCCCGATCGCGGTCCGACAGGGGGACCGTACCGATGCCGTACTGCTCGACGGCGACGAGATCCGTCTGCCGCTCGGCGACGGTCCGGTCGTCGTCAACGCCGGCGGCCACGGGTTCTTCCGTGTCTCCTACGGCGACGAGCTGCGGACGCGCCTGACCCCCGAGGTCGTGGAGTCGATGACCACGCTCGAGCGCTACAACCTCGTCGACGACGCCTGGAACGCCGTGACCGCACAGACCCTCGACGCGTCCGAGTACCTCGAGCTGGTCGAGCGCTTCGGCGGTGAACGTGAGTACGGCGTGTGGCAGGTGATCGCGATCGGTCTGCGCACGCTGCGCCGGCTGGTGGTCGACGACCCGACGGCGCTCGCCGCCTTCGAGCGGCGCGTCGTCGAGCTGTGCACCCCGGCGCTGGCCGACCTCGGCGAGCCCGACGCGGCCGACAGCGATCTCACTGCGAAGCTGCGCGGTCTGCTGCTCGCGGTCGTCGCCGTGACGGGCGGCGACGCCGATGCGCAGGCCCGTGCCCGCCGGATCTACGACGACTGGTCCGACGACCCCGACTCGATCGACGCCGAACTGGCCGCCGCCGCGTCCGGGGTGGTCGCCGCCACCGGCGACTCCGCCGACTACGACCGGATGCTCGAGCAGTACCGGCACGGCGCGACGCCGCAGATCCAGCTGCGGCATCTGTTCCTGCTGGCCGAGTTCGAGGGCGACGACCTGATGACGCGCACGCTCGAACTCACCATGAGCGGCGAGGTCAAGACGCAGAACGCCCCGTTCGTGCTGCGGGCCGCGATCGGCAACCTGCACCACTGGCGCATGGCGTGGGACTTCGTGCAGCGGCGCTGGGGCGACATCAACGAGGCGTTCCCCCGCAACACGATCTCCCGCATCGTCGAGACGGTGAAGGCGCTCGATCGACCCGCCGATGTCGCTCAGGCCGCGGCGTTCTTCTCCGAGCACCCGATCGAACAGGCGGCCAAGACGCTCGACCAGATCCTCGAACGCCAACGCGTCAACGCCGAGGTCCGCGAACGGAACGAAGCGGCGTTGCGCTCTGCGCTGAGCTGACCGCGGCCTGCTCGGGTGGCGATCAGCCGAGACCGGGGGCCCCGGCGTAGGCCGGGAGCGCCGGCTGCCCGCCGAGATGGCAGTAGAGCACCCGCGAACCGGGCTCGATCTCACCCGAGCGGATCATGCCGATCAGGCCGGCCAGCGACTTCCCCTCGTAGACGGGGTCGGTGAGCATGCCCTCCGTCCGGGCGGCGAGGTGGATCGCGTCGATCGTCGCCTGGTCGGGCACGCCGTACGCCGGCCCGGCGTAGCCGTCGACGACCGTGATCTCGTCGTCGCGAAGCGGCCGGTCGAGCCCGATCCGGTCGGCGGTGTCGGTGGCGATCCGGGTCACCTGCTCGACGGTCTGCTCGAGGGTCTTCGAGGCGTCGATGCCGACGACGCGGCGACCCGGGCGGTCGGACAGCGCGAAGCCCGCGATCATCCCGGCGTGGCTCGAGCCGGTGACCGTGCAGACGACGATCGTGTCGAAGAAGACGTCGCGGGCGGCTTCGTCGGCTTCGACTTCGATCGCCCAGTTGGCGAAATCGAATACTCGTATACTATTCGGCGCATGTCAACCGCCGATCGGGTGCAGGAGTTCGTGACGGCCGAGATGCTGCGGGGTGCCCTCCAGCCCGGCACGTGGCTCCGACAGGACGAACTGGCCGAACGCCTCGCAGTGAGCAAGATCCCCGTTCGGGAGGCGTTGCAGCGGCTCGCCGCGATCGGCCTGCTGCGGTTCGAACCGAATCGGGGGGTCACGGTGCCCCGGCTGTCGGTCGCCGACGCCGAAGAGCACTTCGAGCTGCGCCGCGCCGTCGAGCCACGGTTGTTGACGCGGGCGATCCCGCGGTTGACGATCGCCGACCTCGCCGAGGCCGAGATGGCGTTGGACGTCGACGGAACCGGTCACACCGAGGCGAACTGGCGGTTCCACCGTGCCCTGTATGCGGCGTCCGGCTGGGGCCGCGGCCTCGACATCGTCGAGACGCTCAACATCGCGGTCGCCCCGTACGTGCTGCTGTACACCGCCGGTCTCGGCGGCGTCGGCGTCGCCGG
>CAXBAZ010000292.1:0-5611 GCA_963973395.1 uncultured Acidimicrobiaceae bacterium | reverse complement strand
TCCTGCCACGAGCCGACGCTGCGGAACAATCCGCCACCCCGGTCGCGCCACGCGCCCGTGAGCGCCGGGAGGCAGGCCAGGGTGCGGTAGAACATCGCACCGTTCTCGTGGTGTTCGGCGCCGATCAACGTGCGGATCGCGGCCGGACGCGTCGCCGCGTACTCGCGGGCCAGCGTTTCGATCACGTCGGCCCCGACGCCGCACTGTCCGCCCGCCCACGCCGGGGTCGCGTCCGCCACCGATGCGGCGAGTTCGTCGAAGCCGAGCGTGTGCGCCGCGACCCAGTCGTGATCGACGAGGCCGTCGCGGATGATCACGTGCATCATCGCGAGCATCATCGCGATGTCGGTGCCGGGGAGCGGCTGGATGTGCTGGTCGGCGTCGTCGGCGGTCAGCGTGCGGATCGGATCGATCACCACGAGCTTGGCGCCGTGGGCACGTGCCTTCTCGACCACCGGCCACAGGTGTCGGTTCGTGAGCCGGGTGTTGGTGCCCCACATCACGATCAACTTCGAGTGCTCCAGATCGAGCGCGTCCGCACCCTGTGACGATCCGTTCGTCATCGCGACGCCTGCACCGACCGTGGGACCACAGATGTTGCGCAGGAGCCGCGTCGCCCCGATGTGGTGGAAGAGCCGCGACGAGATGCCCTCGGTCGCGAGGATGCTCTGGTTGCCGGCATCGCTGAACGGCATGATCGCCTCGCCGCCGTATCGATCGATGATCGTGTTCAGTCGCGACCCGATCTCCGCGAGCGCGTCGTCCCACGAGATCGGTTCGAATTCACCACTGCCCTTCGGTCCGACGCGGCGGAGCGGTCGGAGCACCCGGTCGGGGGAGTAGACGCGGTCGAGGAACCGATTGACCTTCGGGCAGAGCTCGCCGTAGCTGTACGGGTGATCGGGGTTGCCACGCAGCTTGATCGCCACCGGGGACGGCCCACTGTCGTCGACGGTGACCGTCCAGCCGCACGAGTCGGGGCAGTCGTGGTGGCAGGTTCCGTCGACGGTCGCGGTCATGTCACGATGGTACGCCGTGCCCCGGTAGTCGACCGGCGGAGATCGGCCGCGGAGCGGTCGTGATCGTCAGCGACCGGCGTCGGCCGCCCGGCCGATGCGTCGGGCCATCAGCGGGAAGATCGCCCGGTGGAACGGCCACATCGCCCACCAGTACGCGCGCCCGATGATGCCGCGCGGCACGAACCGTGCACGCTGCGTCAGCCGGGTACGCCCGCCGTCGAGCGGTTCGGTGACCCACTCCAACCACGCGTCGCCGGGCAGACGCATCTCGGCGTGGAGCCGGAACAGATCGGGTTCGATCGCGTCGACACGCCAGAAGTCGAGCGCCTCACCGACGGTGATCTCGTCGGGGTGGCGTCGCCCGCGTCGAAGACCCGCGCCGCCGACCATCTTGTCCATGAACCCTCGGATCGCCCACAGCGGGCGGAACCCGTACCAGCCACGCTCACCGCCGATGCCGCGCACGACGCGCTGCACCGCATCGGGTGCCGCGTCGACGACGGTGCTCTGGGCGTCCTGGTAGGCGGTGCCACCGCTCCAGTCCGGGTCCCAGGGCTTCGGGGTGGCGGCGTCGTCGGCGGACCGGATGCCGGACCACCGGGTCGGGATGTCGAGGTCCTGCACCCGGGTCAGCGACGACTCGATGGCCGCCCGAGTGGACTTGCAGGTGTGATCGGAGAGCGAGCGTGCCGAGTCGTCGGTCACGACCACGTCGTTGCGCAGTGAGTCGATCAGCGAGGCGGCGAGCCCGCGCGGCAGCGGGGTCACCAGGTTGACCCAGTGGGTCGAGAACGTCGGGCTCACGAACGGCACGGGCACGATGATCCGGCGTCGCAGGCCGGCGACGTCGGCGTAGGTCGTGATCAGGTCTTGATAGGTGAGCTGATCGGGACCACCGATCTCGACGATCCGGCGCTGTTCGCTCGGCCCGGCGATCCGAGCTGCCTGGATGTACCGCAGTACATCGGTGATCGCGATCGGTTGGACGAGAGTGCGCGTGACCCACGCGGGTGCGATCATCGCCGGGAGCACCTCGACGAGGCTGCGCAGCATCTCGAACGATGCAGAGCCGGCGCCGAGGACGACTGCGGCCCGGAGTTCGGTGACGGGGGTCGCCCCGGACGCCAGCGCGGCGCCCACCGCGTGGCGGGAGCGCAGGTGGGCGGACAATTCGTCGTCGTCACGACCGAGGCCGCTCATGTAGACGATGTGGCGCACCCCGGTGCGTTCGCACACCTCGGCGACGTTGTCCGCGGCGGCCCGTTCCAGGGCTTCGAAGTCGTCGCGCCCGAGCGAGTGGACCAGGTAGACGACGGTGTCGACGTCGCGGAACGCGGCATCGAGGGTGGTCGGATCCTCGAGGTCGGCCTCGACGATCTCCACGTCGTCCGCCCACGGGATCGAGCGCAACGAGGCAGCCGAGCGGGACAGGCACCGAACCGGCACATCCGACCCGAGGAGTTCGGGCACGAGCCGTCCGCCGACGTAGCCCGATGCGCCGAGCACCAGGACACGTCCCCCGCTCACCGTGGACTCCGATCACTCAGGGGGTCACGCGATCGAGGACCACGGGTCGTGATCTCGTGTGGGCGAGATGCGGCTCGCTGAGCGACGATCACCGGCGTCCGAGGATGAACAGCACCAGGGCGACGATGGCGAGGATGATGAGGATCGTGTACAGCATGCGGCCCGGGTACCCCGGGCGGTCGGGACTCAAACCGGCCCCCACGGTGTCGTCGACCCGCACGGCATCGACCCGCACGGCATCGGGGGTTGTCGGTGGGTTTCGGTGCTCACGGTCAGGGGTAGGCATCGGTTCCGACTTCCGACGAAAGGACACCCAGATGAGTGGAGCCAAGGACAAGATGACCGGTCGAGCCAAGCAGGCGGCGGGCGATCTCACCGACGACGAGGAACTCGAGCGCGAAGGTGAGCAGGACGAGGCCGCCGGCAAGGTGAAGGACAAGGTCGACGACGCGAAGGACGCGGTCAACGACGCGGTGGACAAGGCGAAGGACCGCTTCAACTCCTGACGCCCGCCCGACTGACGGTTGGTGCCCGACCGACGGATGGTGCTCGGCACCAGCGCCGGCACGAGCCGTCAGTCGGAGACGTTGAGGTAGTCGTCGATGCCGCTGATCTCCAGCAGGCGGCTGACTGCAGGCGACGGATTGGTGAGCTGGATCCGGCGTTCGGAGGCCTGGGCCTCTTGGTGCGCTTCGATCAGAACCCGCAAGCCGCTGGAGTCGACGAACTCGACCTCGGCCATGTCGATCAGGACATGGGAGAGTTCGCACTGTTCGATCGCGTCGGCCAGAGCCGGCGCCGTGTAGGCGTCGATCTCACCTGCCAGCGCGAGCCCGGTGTCGGTGGTGCTGATCTCGAGCGGGGAGGCCGCGGTCATGGCGAAATCGTATCTCCGTGTCGGTCGAATCCGGAAAGTGGCACGTGCTGTCGCCGCGCCCACTGGGTGACATGCTACGTCATGTCGAGTGATCGGGGGACCAAACGGTCACGGGTGGAGACGCAGGGCCCCGGTCGGAGCGAGTCGGCGTCCGTCGTGCCTCGCCGCCCCCACGCCGCGCAGCGACGCGCGATCCGCGGTCTGCGGTGTCACAGGGATAGTTTGGCGATCGCATGAGCGAACACGCTGAACTCGACCTGCCGTTGTCGGCACGCTACGCCACCACCGTCCGAGCGGTCGCCGCATCGATGGCGGCGACGATCTCGATGTCGATCGACGACATCGACGATCTGCGCCTGGGCGTCAACGAGGCGATCTCGGTGTTGACCGACATCGACGACGACGCAGCATCGCCCGGACGACTCACCGTCAGGTTCGAGGTCGAACACGACCGGATCCGGGTGACCGCCGGTCGACGTGGTGTCGATGGTCAACCACCCGTCGAGCTCGACGTGCTGGCGGAACGGATCCTTGCCGCCGTCGTCGACGAGTACTCGGTCGATGACACCGGTGCCTTCCTGCTGGTCAAGCAAGTTCCGGCAGATGGCGACTCCTGACACGACGACCCTCTTCGAGGAGTTCGGGCGCACTGGCCGACGCCGGACGCGCAACCAGATCGTCGAAGAGCACATGGGCCTCGCCGTTCACATCGCCAAGCGCTACAACGTCCGCGCCGGACGTGACGACGACATCGAACAGGTCGCCATGCTCGCCCTCGTCAAGGCCGTCGACCGCTTCGACCCGGCCGTCGGGGTACCGTTCGCAGCGTTCGCGGGTCGGACGATCGAGGGCGAGATCAAGCGCCACTTCCGCGACGCGACCTGGTCGATCAAAGTGCCCCGCGGGGCCAAGGAGCTGCACCTGTCGGTCCGTCGCGCCAGCGACGAGCTGTCGTCGAAGTTGGGGCGCTCACCGTCGGTGGCCGAGGTGGCGGCGCATCTCGACGTTCCCGAAGACGACGTCATCACCGGGCTGTCGGTCGGGGAGGCCCGCCGGGTCGAGTCGATCGACCCACCCACCGGCGACGAGGGCGGACTCTCGTCGGCACGTCAGCGGGCCACGTCCGCGCGCGATGTCGGCTTCGTCGACGTGGAGAACCAGGCGGTCGTCCAGCAACTGCTCGAGACACTGCCCGAGCGGGAGCGCGAGATCGTGCGCCTGCGGTTCTACGAGGAGATGTCGCAGGTCGACATCGCTGCCATCGTCGGTGTCTCGCAGATGCATGTCTCGCGGCTGCTCAAGCGGGCCTTCCGGGAACTGCGCGGCGCATACGGCGACGTCGACGGTGATGCCGAATTCGATGCCGAGGACGACGACGAGGAGTGACGGACCCGGTGCAGACGCACCGTGACGGCGGTCAGGCCCGCTCGACGTCCGGCACCGGATCGCCGGGCACTTCGTCGGCCGGGAGTTCGTCGACGGGTACGGCGTACACGACGATGTTCTGTCGGTAGCGGCGGATGTCGGGGTTGTAGCTCCCGCCACACGTGATCAGGACCAGGGTCTCTTCGCCGGTCGTCGTCCAGATCCGATCGCGCGGCAGTTCGTCCTTGTCGTACACGACCCGCTCGACCACCTCGTACACGCGGATCGCACCGTCGTCGGCGACCACGTCGACCCGTGCGCCCGGTTCGAGGTTGCCCAGTTGGTGGAACGGGCCGATCGTGCGGTTCCACGACACGTGCGCGGCGAGCACCGTGGCGCCGGGGAGCCCGGGCGCCGAGCCGTACTGGTACCAGCCGACCTCGGTCTCGTCCGGCACTTCGAGTTCGCCGTCCTCCTCGATGCCGACGGCCCGCACCGGGTTGTCGAGTTCGAGGTCGCCGATGCGGATCGCACGGGGGGAACTGCGTTCGACCGACGCGGCGTCGGTCGGGATCGTGTTCGGTGTCTCGCCCCTGGCGTTGTCGACGACGAGGACGACACCGTCACCGTTGAGGTAGTTCCGGGTGACCATCGTGCCGGCCACGACGAACACGACGAAGCCGGCGAACATCACGAATCCGAAGAGCCTCCGGATCGGCGATGTCCGCCGGTATCTCGGCATGTCGGATCAGACGTGGCGACGGGCGACCATGGCACCGCCGGCGAGCACGAGTCCGCCGAGCGCCACGACGACGAGCGTGGT
>CAXBAZ010000291.1:0-5615 GCA_963973395.1 uncultured Acidimicrobiaceae bacterium | reverse complement strand
TTGAGCGGCGACGAGGTCATCCATCTCATCGCCGACGCGATGTACGCCAAGGCGCCGTACACCACCATCAGCCGAGCCGTGCACATCCATCCCACCGTGGCCGAACTCGTCCCCACCACCCTCCAGGACCTCCACCCCCTCGACTGACGGAGCGAACCGGACGGAGCGGACCGGGTTTGCTCCGTTCACCTCGACCACCTCGAAACGCCGGGCCGGAGGGGGAGGAACGGCCCGACGTTCGAGGTGGTGGTGTTCACGGCGTGGGTGGACGAGACCGACGCCGCGACCTTGCTGCCGTGTCAGGGCAAGCGATGGGGTGACCTCATGGTCGACAGGCTGACGTGTCGTTCTGAGCGCAGGGCAACGGAGTGGTGAACGTCGGCTGAACAGTGGCTGCACGATTGGGACGCCGTGCTCGAGCGAGCGTGATTCCGATCGCGGCGGTCCGAGGTGTGCCCCGTAGGGTGCCGCTGTGCTCCGTTCGGTCGGTCGTGCGTTCGTCGGTGAGGAAGACCTCACCGAACGTCAGGGTTCGGTGCTCGTCGCCGCATCCGGTGTCGTGTTCAGCTTCACAGCGATCGCTTACCGGGCGGTCGACAGCGCCACCGATTGGCAGTTCCTCGCCTACCGGGGTGCGTCGACCACGGCGGCGATGCTGTTGCTGACACTCGCTCGAAGTCGGCATCGACCGGTGCCGTTCCGGGAGACCAACGGTCGCGTCGTGTTCGCCGCGTCGCTGCTGGCGGTCACCTCGATGCTGTACATCCTGGCGCTGAGCCGCACGTCGGCTGCCACGACGCTGTTCCTCCTCGCCACGGCCCCGATCTTCGCTGCGCTCGTCGGCTGGCTGGTGCTGCGCGAGCGGGTCGAGCGAGCGACGCTGATCGCGATCGGCGTGACCGGGATCGGCATCGCGATCATGGTCGGCTCGGGCCTCGACGCCGGGTCGGGAATCGGGGTGCTGTTCGCGGCGATGATCCCGGTCCTGGTCGGCTCCTACAACGTCGCGCTGCGGGCGGCCGGCCATGTCGACCCGGTCATCCCCGCATTGATCTCCGGTGCGATGCTCGCCGTCGGCGCCGGTGCGATGGCCGTCATCGACGGCGGGCTGCGCGTGACGTGGCACGACGCCCTCCTCGCCACCGTCACCGGCGGGTTCGCGCTCGGCGTCGGCCTCCCCCTGTTCAACCTCGGCCATCGATCGGTGGCGTCGGCACGGGTCTCGCTCCTGCTCATGACCGAGGTCGTGCTCGCTCCGGTCTGGGTGTGGATCTGGCCCGGCGAGCAACCCGGCGCCTCCACGCTGGTCGGCGGCGCGATCGTGCTCGTGACCGTCGTCTGGCTCCTGACGCGGGCGTCGGCCATCGACCCCGACGACGAACAACTCGCCACGACTCCGACGGTATGACGCTGTCGGATCGCCCCGGCTCCCGCTCCCGGGTTGGACGGCGCGAGACTCGCGTATGGCCTACATCGAACGTCGAGTGCACGACGCCGACGCCCACATCATGGAGCCACCGACTTGGCTGCGCGATCACGCCGACCCCGACATCCGCGACCGCATCGGCATCCCCACGTACGCCAACGAGCTCGTGCAGACGGGCGAGGCGTCGGCGGGCGAGGCACCCGACCCGACCGAACTCGACGCGATCTTCGACCGGTTGACCGCACGCCACCGCAGCGACGAGTTCCTCGCCACCGAGGCCGCCGACGTGATGCACCGCAAGAACTTCGCCGCCACCGGCGCCTTCTTGGCCGACGACCGGCCGCGCGTCCTCGACTACATCGGTGTCGACAGCCAGCTGTTGTTCAACACGTTCCACAACAGCCGCCTCTACCAGTGGGAGCACGGTGACGGGACGGGCGTCGACCTCGACCTCGCCTACGGTGCGGCGCGCGCCCACAACCGCGGCATGACCGAGTTCTGCTCGGTCGACGAGCGCCTGCTCGCCACCTGCTACGTGCCGCTCGTCGACTTCGATCGTGCGGACGCGATGGCCACCGAGGCGATCGAGATGGGCGCCGCCGCGCTGCTGATCGCGTCGGGCTGCCCGACCGGCCACTCGCCGTCGCACCGCGAGCTGGATCGGGTGTGGCGGCAGGCCGAGGAAGCCGGCATCCCCGTGGTGTTCCACGTCGGAGGCACCGGCGACCTGATCGACCCGAACTACTTCCACAACGGGCTGCCGATCCCTCCCGATTTCCACGGTGGCGCCGAGAACTTCCGCTCGGTCGACTACATGGCGATCCCGTTCCCGCCGATGCAGACACTGGCGACGATGATCTTCGACGGTGTGCTCGACCGGCACCCGAACCTGCGGATCGGCGTCATCGAGCAGGGGTGCATCTGGTTGCCGAGTTGGCTCAAGCAGATGGAGTCGGCGATGGACGCGTTCGGTCGCCACGAGGAACGCCTCCGTCAGCTCTCGCTGAAGCCGGGCGAGTTCGTGGAACGACAGGTTCGGGTGACGCCGTATCCGACGGAGGACATCGGGTGGGTCACCGACCAGGTCGGCCCGAACATCCTCCTGTTCAACACCGACTATCCGCACGTGGAGGGTGGGCGACGGCCGTTCGAACGTTTCGAGCGCAGCCTCGGCGACCGTTCCGACGAGGTGCGTGATCGCTTCTACGCCGACAACTTCGTCGACCTGATGGGTTCCGCGGTCAGCGCCCTGGTCTGAATCCGTCGACCCCGCCCACGCACCGTGTCGCGACCCTGAGCCCCCCGACCACACACCACCGACACCGCCCCGCGCCGCGCCGCGCCGCGCCGCGCCGAGCGGGCTGTAGCCCCTGGCATGTGCGAACACCGGCGGTTGCGAGCCGAACGCGGCTTCGGACCCGCCGGCCCGGCGGCAGCAGCCGGGACCGGCGGGTCGAACTTCAGGCCTGAGCGGTGAGCTCGGCGCTGGTGAAGGCCAACACCGCCGGGCACGACCCCACTGCGGGCGCTTCGACCGTGATCACCGCGTTCAACCCTGCGATCGTGCCGGTGCCGTCGCGGGCGACCTCATGGTCACCCGCGAACATCGTCATCGTCACACCGGCCGTGCGGGCGACCCCGGCGCACGCTGGCACCGCGAAGCGCGAGTCGGCCACGAGATGGAACGCCCCATCAGCCCGGAACAAGCCACCCTCGACGAAGCCGGGGATGTCGGCCCGGAGGTACCCCTCTGGCGTCGCCCGGACCGTCAGGTCCGACATCGAGGGCGTCGAACCGCACGCGGCCAGGCCCACACAGTAGATCCGCTGCGCGGCGACGTCGTACGTGCCCACCGTGTCGACCGGGTCGAGCGACGACGCGAACCTCACGGGGAAGAGCTCCGCCAAGGCATCGCGTTCGGCGGTGACGTGCGCGAGTCGCTGCTGCGTCGACGCGAGTTCCTGCTGCGCGAGGGTGAGCTCGGCATCGAGTGCATCTGCCGACGACTGTGCAGCAGCGCGCTGGTCGCTCAACGATGCGATCCGCGACTCGAGCACGCCGACCTCTCCGGCAAGTCCGTTGGCGCCTTCCTGTGCGTCGACGAGTTGCCGACGGAGCGAGACGAGTTCGCCGTCGAGCGTGGCGATGTCCTCGAACGCTTCCGCCCGCTGGGTCGTCAGCGTGGCGACCTGGCCGCGCAGCTCGCGCTCGGTCGCGCCGTCGTCACCGGGCGCGAAGCCGGCGGCGGTGCCGATCGCGCCGAGCACGGCAGCGATCGCCAAGAGTGCCACGAGCACGACACCACGCGTCGGCCACCGACCGCCCTCGTCGGGGCCACGTTCGAGCGAGTACACGTTGGGCGGAACGGCGGCCGGCCCCCTGTTGACGGCGACGTCGACGCCGCCGGGCCTGCTCCGATGGAGCACGTTCGTGATGTTCACGGTTCACCTCTGTGAGTCGTTCGACCCGACCTCCTCGGGCCTTGCCCGGGTTCGACGCCCGAGGGTCCCGATCGGTTCCCGGTCGATGACGGAAATCGTCCGATCGGCGGGCGTGGGACCAGGACGGCCGGCAGCGCCGTCGGTAGCGTTCGCCCGATGGCTGTGGAGCAGGGACACGACCCCGACGGCGGGATCTGGACGCCCCACTACCTGCCGGTCACCCTCGCCAACCTGACGATCGTCGCGATCGCCGCCTTCGACGGGCTCGCACTCATCGCCGCCCTGCCGTCGATCGCGGAGGATCTCGGCGGAGTGTCGCTCCTGCCGTGGGTGATCACCGCGTTCCTCGCCACCTCGGCGGTCGCCGGCATCACCGCCGGACCCATCATCGACGCGGTCGGTGTCCGCCGGACGTTCCGCGTCACCGGTCTCTGGTTCCTCGCGTCGAGCGCTGCGGCCGCCGCCGCACCCAACATGGTGCTGCTGGTCGTCGCCCGCGCACTGCAGGGCATCGGTGGCGGGCTCGTGATCTCGGTCGCCTTCGCCGCGGTCGGGCTCTCGTACCCCAACCGGCTCCGACCGCGGGCGTTCGCCGCGATCTCGTTGGTGTGGGGCGTGATGGGCTTCGGCGGGCCGGCGATCACGGCAGGGCTACTGGCGGTCTCGGGTTGGCGCATGATCTTCGTCGTCCAACTCCCGATCACCGCGCTCGCCCTCGCCGCCGGCTGGCGAACGCTGCCGAGCACCCGCGAGCGGGCCCAGCGCGTCGTGATGGACATGCGCGGCATCCTGATCGTCACCGCGCTCGTGGTGATCTCGCTGCTCGCGATCTCGCAGTCGGGTGTGCGCTGGTGGTTCACCGGCCTCGGCACGGCGGTCGCGATCGCGCTGGCGGCTGCGTTCTGGGTGCACTCCGGCCGGGCCGACGACCCGCTCGTCGAGCGGGAGCACATGACGCGGTTCCCGCTCAAGCGGGTGCACGTCACATCGGGGTGCGTGTTGATCGCAGGCCTCGCGGCCGACAACTATCTCCCGCTGTACATGCAGACCACGCGTGGCCGTTCCGAGTCGTTCGCAGCGTTCTCCGTGCTGTTCCTGACGGTCGGATGGACGTCGGCAGCCGTGGTGGTGAGCCGGCTGCTCGAACACCGGTGGCGCGAGTCCGACGCGATCCTCCTCGGCTCGCTGATCCTGGTGCCGTCCGTGGTACTCGGCGGTGTCGGTGTCGCCCTCACCTGGCCGATCCCGGTGATCTTCGTTGCGTTCTTCTTCATGGGGACGGCGATCGGATTCGTCTCGACGTCTGGGCTGACCCTGCTGCAATCGAGCGCCGACGACAGCGAGATGGGTCGCGTCAACAGCGCCCACCAATTCGTCCGCACGATCTGCATCACCTACGGCGTCGCTGTCGGCGGCGCGATCCTGCTATTCGTGGTCGACCGGCAGATCGGGGACGTCGAGGTGGTGAGAGACGCGCTCGGCGGTGAGGAGATCACGACCTCGGGCCCGACGCTCGATGCGATCCGCGACGGTCTCGCCTGGGTGCACGTCTTCAGCGGGGTCGTGGCGATCGGCTGCGTCGCCGCCGCCACGGTGCTCTGGCGTCAGACCCGGGCGCGGTCGGCGGTCCCGGTCCGGGTCTGACCCGCTCGTCGTTCGCCCGCTGCCGACCATGTCGCGGTGACGGGCCCACCAAGCCCATGTGGTGTCGCGGAGCTTCCCTCACGCATGTCGCGGGTCTTTCCTCT
>CAXBAZ010000290.1:0-5617 GCA_963973395.1 uncultured Acidimicrobiaceae bacterium | reverse complement strand
GAGGCAGAAGCTGTCCGCTGTGTCGAACTGCTCCGATCCCCGGAGTGTGACCGCTCGGCGGTCAGGTCGTGAGCGCGTTGGTCACGGCTGCGATGTGCGAGCGACAAAGGTCTTCGATGTCGCTCTGCTCTCCGTCGGCCGCGATGTGCTCGAGCAGCTTCCTGTGTTCATCGACCTCGCGCCGGCCACCGGCGCCGAGCTCCACAGTTGCCAATCTGATCCTCTGCAGGCGCGCCCGTTCACTTGCGAGCACCCGGACCAGGTGGGAGTTGGGACAGCGCGACACGAGCAAGGCATGGAACTCGTCGTGCAGGGCGGCATAGCGTGAGCGATCGAGTTGGCCCAAGGCTTCGGACATCGCCGAGTTGAGTGACGCTGCCTGCTCGAGATCGGCTGGGGTGAGGAACGGTGCACCCTGCGCCGTGGCCGCGCTCTCGAGCACCGAATACGTCTCGAGGGCCTCGACGAAACCGTCGACGTCGAGCGAGGACACGGTGGCCCCGATGTTCCGTCGGAACTCGACGTAGCCTTCGGCTTCCAGGCGTCGAATTGCCTCACGGACCGGCAGGGTGCTCATCTCGAGTTCACGCGCGAGCCGATCGAGGACCAGTCGGGTCCCGGGCTGCGACGTGCCGGTGATGATCTGCTCGCGAATCGCTTCGTATGCGAGATCGGCCTTCGAGGCGCGCACCTTGGCGGGCGATTGCTCGGACTTCGTCGAATTCACCATGTCATAGCTCCGTCGTATCATGCGGCCCAGGCCGGCGAGGTTGGCCGACGGCGTCCGTAACAGACCATCGACCCTGTTGAATCGTATCACTTCGGAGTCCGGCCATGAACCGAATGACGGCGTCCCACCGGTCCGGCAGGATGTCACAAGCGCTCGGGCAGGGACTTGTGGCAAGTTTTCCTTGTCCCTGTGCCAAGTAATGCAAGCTTGACCTACGTCTGCACCATCACTACTTTCGATCGTGCACGGTGAGTCTGGCGATGCGGCAGATTGCCGACAGCAGAGGGGAACGATGATGCACAGCCAAGCCCGGCGCGTCTCATGTGCGCGCTCCGCGATCGACAACGCGGTCGGAGCGAATCCGCACCGCCATCTCGTGGAAGACCTCGTTTCGACACGGGCTCCGGCCACCGACCCGTGCTTGATCGAGACGGTGGCGTTGCTGGAGGCGGCCGCGAGTGCGATGGGCGCGACCGACCTCGACACCACCGGCATCGGGGCCGCCCGGGCCGCAGGGCACGAACTCAGGGCGTGCCACGACGATCCCGCCACGGCGACCCGGTGGGCTCGCGTGTTCCACCAGACGCTCTTGGACTCTTGTCCGAACCGCCATCTGCTCGATCTGATCGAACTCGAATCCCGATGCACGCGACCCCTGCCGCTGCCGCGCTACATCGACGCCGACGTGCTGACCCGCATCGCAGACGATCACGAAGCCATCCTCGATCTGATCATCGCACGTGCCCCGCACCGGGAGATCGAACGTGCACTGCGTGATCACGCGAGCCGGTCGACGCTGTGTTGCCTCGTGCCCGTCGAACTCTGAACGCCCGCTCGTCGCGAGCAGCTCAACTCCCCCAGACGTCCGCCGCGACATCGACGACCAGGCGGAGCTTCTCCCACTGCTGATCCTCGGTGATGTCGTTCCCGTGATGACTGCTCGAGAAGCCGCACTGTGGGCTGAGCGCCAGTCGTTCGGCCGGCACGAATTGCGAGGCGGTTTCGATCTGACGCTTGATCCGATCGGGATCCTCGAGGTGCGGCGTCTTGGTCGTCACCAGCCCGAGCACGGCCGTCTTGCCGGGCGCGAGGTGACGGAGCGGCTCGAACCCACCCGATCGATCGTCGTCGAACTCGAGGAAGAATGCGTCGACGTCCAACGAACCGAACACCGCCTCGGCGATCGGCTCGTAGCCGCCGCTCGCGACCCAACGACTCCTGAAGTTGCCCCGACACATGTGCGTCGAGACGATCAGGTCGGCAGGTCGATCGGCGATCACGGCGTTCATCGCATCTCGGTACGTCACCACGAGTTCATCCGGATCCTCGCCGCGAGCGACCATCTGATCCCGAAAATCCGGATCACAGAGGTAGGCGAACCCGACATCGTCCATCTGGAGATACCTGCACCCTGCTGAGTACAGGAGTTCCACTTCGGCGCGGTACGCGGCGACGAGATCGTCCCAGAACTTCGCCTTGTCGGGGTAGGCATCGCCGGAGATCGCCGCCGGGCCGCCCATCAGATTCGCCATCCCGGGACCCGGGATGGTGATCTTCGGGATCGATCGGGTGGCGCAGGCGTGGAGGTGTTCGTAGGCGTCGACGAAGATCGCGCCGCGGTGGTGAACGGTGCCGTCCACCACCGGGATCGGCGGCATCTCTCCTTCCCCCGAGAAGTCCTTCGGGCGTGCACGTTCCGCGGTACCCATGCCGCCGAGACCCTCGAGGAAATCGAGGTGCCACCAGTCGCGCCTGAACTCCCCGTCGGTGACCGCCGGCAACCCGACGTCCTCTTGGCGGCGAACCGCATCCGCGACGGCCGCGTCCTCGATCGAGCGCAGATCATCCGCCGACATCGCTCCGGCCGAGCGGGCCGCACGTGCGTCGATCAGCTGGCGGGAACGCAGCAGACTGCCGACCATGTCGGCGTGATGGGGAAATCTGGGCATCGTTGACTCCTGGGTGTTTCGGAAGTGGCGCGCAGCGACGGGATGACTCAGCGCAGTCCGTCGGCGCCGACCGTGACCTCTGACTGCGATTCGTCGACCGTGCGGACCGGCGAGACGTTGCCGTCGAGATCGAGCACATCGGTCGCTTCCTTGTACCAGGAGGGCACGACCGAGGCGCCCCAGAAGTCGCGCCGCCTCATCTCCTTGACGCTCCAGCGGAGGACCTCCTCGTCGGGATCACCCGTGAAGTAGTCGCTGGTGTAGATCTCGATGCGATGACCATCCGGGTCACGCAGGTAGACGTAGTAGGCGTTCGACACGCCGTGCCGACCCGGCCCGCGCTCGATGTGGTGTTGTTTGTCGATCGATCCGAAGTGATCGCACAGTGCCGAGATGTTCTGCTGCTCGGGGACGAAGAACCCGGTGTGGTGGAGCCGCGGGCTCGTGCCGAAGGTGAACGCGACGTCGTGCACGCTCGGCTTGCGATGCATCCAGGCGCCGTACATGCGGTCGACTTCGAGGTCTTCGATGGTCTCGGAACACCGGAAGCCGAGCTCGGCGAAGTAGTCGTGTGCCGCCTTCGGATCGTCGACGCAGATGTTGAAGTGGTCGATCCGCGCGATCCGAGCGCCGCGATGGAGTTCGTACCGCTGGTTGAGTCGGGGCATCCGGGTGTTCTCGGCGAAGAACTCCAGGGTGAAACCCAGCGGATCGTGTACCCGGACGGCTTCACCGATGCCGAGCGTCGCGCCGGCCGGGCGCCGCTCGACGGCACACCCGCGCTCGCGGTACCACGCCTCGGCCCGGTCGACGTCCGCCGGCTCCCAGACCCGATAGGCCATGCACACCGCAGAGGGTCGATCGCCGACCCGCAGGAGCAGCGAGTGGTGGACCGCCTCTTCGTACCCGCGCAGGTACAACGCGTCGTTCTCCTCCGCCGAGACGACGAAACCGAGCATGTCGACCCAGAACCATCGGGCGGCCGCCAGGTCGGTGACCGTCAACTCCACGTAGGACGATCGGATGATGTTGGGGATGGGTGCCGCGGTCATCGCGCTCCGAACTTGGGGACGTGGGTGTCGCCGAGAGCGACGTGGACGATCGTCGTGTCGGTGTAGAAGTCGACGCTGTGCTCGCCGCCTTCACGTCCGAGTCCGCTCTGCTTGACGCCACCGAAGGGCGTGCGGAGGTCACGAACGTTGTGGGAGTTGAGCCAGATCATGCCGGCCTCGATCAGATTGCCGACACGGTGGCCACGGCGGAGGTCGTTGGTCCACACGTACGCCGCGAGGCCGTACGGTGTTCCGTTGGCCAACTCGATCGCGTCCTGTTCGGTGTCGAACGGCGTGACGCACACGACGGGGCCGAAGATCTCCTCGCGGAAGATCCGCATCGACGGATCGACGTCCGCGAACACCGTCGGCGCGAGGTAGTTGCCGACGGGGAGATGGTCGGGACGTGCGCCGCCGGCCACCAGCCGGGCGCCTTCCTCGCGACCGGAATCGACGTACGACATCACACGTTCGTAGTGCTCGGTCGAGATCAGCGCACCGACTTCGGTGGCCTCGTCGGCGGGGTCGCCGACCCTGATGGCCGTCGCCCGTTCCCCGAGCCGCTGCACCACCTCGTCGTAGACGGAACGCTCGACGAGGATCCGCGAACCGGCGGTGCAGCGCTCGCCGTTGAGGGAGAACACACCGAACAGCGCACTGTCGATCGCCGCGTCGAGATCTGCATCACCGAAGATGACACACGGTGACTTGCCGCCGAGCTCCATCGAGAGCCCCTTGAGGTGCTCGGCCGCGGTCCGCATGATCGTCTTGCCGGTCGTGGTCTCGCCGGTGAACGAGATGACGGGAACATCCGGGTGGGCAACCAAGGCCGCCCCGGCGTCTTCGCCGATGCCGTGCACGATGTTGACGACACCGGGCGGCAGCCCGGCCTCCTCCATGATCTCGGGGAACAGGCTCGCCGAGAGCGGTGACAGCTCGGCCGGCTTGAGCACCAGTGTGCAACCCGAGGCGAGGCACGGAGCAAGCTTCCAGGTCGCCAGCATGAACGGCACGTTCCACGGCGTGATGAGGCCGGCGACGCCTCTCGGGCGACGGACGACGTAGCCGATCTGGCTCGGCGTCCTGAACGCATCCTCGTGCATCGACGTGCACACGTCGGCGAAGTACTCGAAGTTGGCGGCGGCCCGCACCGCCTGGCCGCGGGCCTGACCGGCCGGCAAGCCGGTGTCGTACGCCTCCCACGAGGTGATCCGATCGGCGCGCGCCACGATCGCAGCGGCGATCGCACGGAGATGCTGGGCCCGCTGACGGGCCGGAAGCTCCGGCCAGCCGCTCTCGAGGAACGCCGTGCGAGCGGCTCGGACCGCGCGGTCGACGTCGGCCGCACCGCCTGCGGCGACCGTCGTGTAGGTGGTGTGGGTCACCGGATCGGTCACGTCGAGGGTCGCGCCGTCGACGCTGTCGACCTCCTCCCCGCCGATGTAGTGACGCAGCTTCGTCGGAATCCCGTCCGGCTTCGTCGTCGAACGGTCGGCCGTGAGCGTCATCGGTCATCTCCTTGATGCAACTGGGGGACTCGGTCGAGAGGTGGGTGCAGCAGGTCGCGGCCCGCCTCGGCGAGGCGCTCGATCGACGCGACGCCGGTCGCGGTCACCTCGACGAGCGGGGCACGAACGTGTGGCGAATCGATCAGGCCGCCGCGGGCGAGCACGTACTTGATCGGGGCCGGGTTCGTCTCGACGAACAGCAGGTCGACGAGCGGGTGCAACGCGTAGTGCAGATCGCGGGCTGTGTCCTGATCGCCGGAGGTCCACGCCTCGTACATGCGAGCCACCGCCGTCGGAGCGATGTTGGCGACAGCGCTGACGAATCCGATCCCGCCGAGCGCCAGCCGCACATCCTCGAACACCTGCCCGTCGGTTTTC
>CAXBAZ010000289.1:0-5628 GCA_963973395.1 uncultured Acidimicrobiaceae bacterium | reverse complement strand
CAAATCCAAGGGCAGGGTCCGCTCCGCGGTGCGCGAGATCGCCCAGGAGCTCGTCGTGCTGTACCAGAAGCGCGTGAACGCCGAGGGCCACGCGTTCGGCCAGGACACCCCGTGGCAGCAGGAGATGGAGGACGCGTTCCCGTTCGTCGAGACGCCGGATCAGCGCACCGCGATCGACGAGCTGAAGAGCGACATGGAACGCCCGTACCCGATGGACCGCCTGATCTGCGGCGACGTGGGGTTCGGCAAGACCGAGATCGCGATCCGCGCCGCCTTCAAGGCGATCCAGGACGGCAAGCAGGTGGCCGTCCTCGCCCCCACGACGCTGCTGGCCAACCAGCACGGGAACACGTTCGCCGATCGCTTCGCCGGATACCCGATCCGGGTCGAGGTCCTGTCCCGGTTCCTCACCGCCCGCCAGGCCAAGCAGGTGATCGACGACCTGAAGACCGGCGAGGTCGACTGTGTCATCGGCACCCACCACCTGCTCGCGGCCGACATCACGTTCAAGGACCTGGGTCTCCTCGTCGTCGACGAGGAGCAGCGCTTCGGCGTGCAGCACAAGGAGCAGATGAAGAAGCTCAAGACGAACGTCGACGTGTTGACGCTGTCGGCCACGCCGATCCCCCGCACGCTCGAGATGAGCCTCGTCGGCATCCGTGACCTGTCGCTGTTGCAGACGCCGCCCGCCGACCGCCAACCGATCCTCACGTACGTGGGCGAGTACGACGAGCGGGTCGCGATCGAGGCGATCCGACGGGAGCTGCTGCGTGAGGGCCAGGTGTTCTGGGTCCACAACCGGGTCCAGTCGATCGACACCGCCGCCGCGCGTCTCCGACAGCTCGTGCCCGAGGCACGGATCGCGGTGGCCCACGGGCGGATGGACGAAGGCACGCTCGAACAGGTGGTGGTCGACTTCTGGGAAGGTCGCTACGACGTGCTGGTCTGCACCACCATCATCGAGTCCGGCATCGACATGCCGACGGTCAACACACTCGTGGTCGAACGCGCCGACCTGCTCGGCCTGGGCCAGATGCACCAGTTGCGCGGCCGCGTCGGCCGGAGCGGATCCCGGGCCTACGCGTACCTGTTCCACCCGCAGGACAAGGTGCTCACCGAGGAGGCCTACGAGCGGCTCAAGACCATCGGCGAAGCCACCGACCTGGGGTCCGGGTTCAAGATCGCCATGCGCGACCTCGAGATCCGGGGTGCCGGCAACCTGCTCGGCCAGGCACAGTCCGGCCACATCGCGGCCGTCGGCTACGACCTCTACTGTCAGATGGTGACCGAGGCCGTCGCCGAGATGAAGGGCGAACCGATCCGGCCCCCTGCGGAGATCAAGCTCGACGTACCGTCCGACGCCTTCCTCCCCGCCGACTACGTCGCCAAGGAACAGCTCCGGCTCGAGGCCTACCGGCGCCTGGCGGGTGTCTCGACGCACGCCGAGGTCGACGACATCCGCACCGAGTGGGAAGACCGCTACGGGCCGCTTCCCGAACCGGCGGAGGCGCTGTTGATGGTCGGTCGCATGCGCGCCGAGTGCCACCGGCTCGGCATCACCGACCTCCAGATCACGAGCACCGACGCTCGGCTCGGCCCGCTCGACCTGAAGCTGTCGGCGGCGACCCGGCTGAAGCGGATGGCGAAGGGGGCGATCCACAAGGAGGACCTCCGGCAGCTCGTCGTCCCGCTCCCCCGCGGCCAGGATCCCGCCACGTTCCTGGTCGGCTTCCTCCGCGAGCTGATCCCGAGCTGATCCCGAGCTGATCCCGGGCTGATCTCCGGGGCCTGACGGTCGGCCGATAGGTTGTCGGCCGTGAAGCGTTCGTTCCCCGCCCTGCTCGCTGCGGCCGTGCTCGCCCTGACCGGCTGTGCGACGTTCACCGATGCCGACGTGGCCGCCCGGGTCGGCGACGACGAGATCTCGAACGACCAGCTGGCGTCGATCGCACGTGATCAGTTGGGCGTCGACGACGCCGACCGCGCCGACATGCAGACCGTGATCGGCATCCTCAACAACTGGGTGCTCGATCGGATCCTGCGCGCTGATCTCGCCGCGTCGGGTGCCCCCTTGGACGAGGTCGAGGGAGACCTGACCAGTGCCACGCTCGACGAGTCGATCGGCGCGTCGTTCGGAGCGTGGCAGCAGACGCCGCCCGCGCCGATCCCCGACGACCGGCTCCGCGCCCGCTACGAACTCGGCCCGATCGAGTCGAACCTGATCTGCACGGCCCACATCCTCGTCGACGACGAGGCCACGGCGGACGAAGTGCTCGGACGGCTCGCCGACGGCGACGACTTCGCAGAGCTGGCCACGGAGTACTCCGTCGACACGTCCGCCGCGGGCGGTGGAGTGCTCCCGTGTGCGTTCACGACCGATTTCCGTTCCCAGTACATCCCCGAGTACGTCGAGGCGGCGCTCGGCGCCGACATGGGCGACCCGGTCGGTCCTGTCGAGTCGCAGTTCGGGTACCACGTCATCCTCGTCCGTCCCTACGACGACCTCGCCGGCGACGAGCTGGTCGGGCTCACGTCGACGCCGCAGGTCCGTTTCGACTTCGCCAGCCAGGACGCCGAGGTGTACATCGATCCCCGGTACGGGTCGTTCGACGGATCGGCCGGCATCACGCCGCTCGGCTGAGTTCGTGCCGGATCGTCGTGGTACACCGTCGTGGTGACGTCGTGGTGATGTCGTGAGCACACCGCGCATCGTCGTCGTCGGTCTCGGACCGGGCGGCGCCGATCACGTGACCGTCGAGACGCTCGCGACGATCGATCGGATCCCGCACCGGTACCTGCGCACGTCGATCCACCCGTCGGCCGGGCTCGTGGCCGACGCACCGTCGTTCGACGCTCTGTACGAGTCGGCCGACCGGTTCGAAGACGTCTATGCCGAGATCGTCGAGCGGCTGGTCGACGCAGCCGTCGAACACGGGGAGATCGTGTACGTCGTGCCCGGTTCACCACTCGTGCTCGAACGATCGGTGCACACGCTCCGGCACGACGCTCGCGTCGAACTGACGATCCTGCCGGCGATGTCGTTCCTCGACGTCGTGTGGGCCCGGCTCCGGATCGATCCGGTCGAGGCCGGTGTGCGGCTGGTCGACGGACACGAGTTCGCCACGGCGGCCGCCGGGCACACCGGGCCGCTGCTCGTCGCCCACACCCATGCGAACTGGGTGCTGTCCGACATCAAGCTGGCTGTCGACGACCCCGACGGCGCCCTCGACGACGCGCCGGTGGTGCTGCTCCGCGCACTCGGCACGGCCGACGAGCAGATCGTCGAGACGACGTGGGCCGAGATGGACCGCACGATCGACGCCGATCACCTCACCTCGCTCTACGTGCCCGAGCTCGCCGTTCCGGTCGCGGCCGGGTACGTGCGCTTCCACCAGCTGGCCCGCACGCTGCGCGAGCAGTGCCCGTGGGACGTGGAGCAGACGCATGGCAGCCTGGTGCCGTACCTCATCGAGGAGACCTACGAAGTCGTCGACGCGATCCGTGCCCTCGACGACGACCCGTCATCGGACGAGCTCCTGATCGAGGAGCTCGGAGACCTGCTGTACCAGATCGAGTTCCACGCCACGATCGCGGAGCAGGAGGGGCGGTTCACGATCGCCGATGTCACCCACGGCATCCACGACAAGCTCGTACGGCGCCATCCGCACGTCTTCGGCGACGAACACGGCATCACCGCCGACGTCGCCGGAACGGAACAGGTGCTCGCCGACTGGGAGGAGATCAAGCGCGCCGAGAAGGGCCGGACGTCGGTGTTCGACGGCGTGCCGGCGTCGCTCCCGTCGCTCGCGTACGCGCACAAGGTCCAGAAGAAGGCGGCGAAGGTCGGCTTCGACTGGCCCGACGTCGCCGGTGCGCTGCCGAAGATCGCCGAGGAGGCCGCAGAGCTCACCGCGGCGGCCGACGCCGACGACGCGGCGGCGACCGGTGACGAGCTCGGCGACCTGCTGTTCGCCGTGGTCAACGTCGCCCGGCACCTCGGGGTCGAACCGGAGTCGGCGTTGCGAGCCGCCACGAACAAGTTCCGCCGTCGGTTCGAGGCGGTCGAACGGCTCGCCGCGACCCGCGGGATCGACATCCACGCCGCGGAACTCGATGCACTCGACGCCCTGTGGGACGAGATCAAGCTCGACGAGATCGGATAGGGCGGGGCCCCCGGCGCGGTCAGATCGACGACGAGCCGCGGGCGGCCTGGGCGAGCAGCGACTCGCCGAACCGGTGGCGCAGACCGTACCGATGTGCCGTGCCCTCTTCGATCGAGCGGGCGGCTTCGTTGGCCGACAACGCGCCGAGCACCTGCAACAGCGTTCCGATGATCAGATAGGCGCCGAGGCGACCCCACTCCTCGGGCGGGCTCGCCTGATCGACGGTCGACAGCCCACCGAGGAACTGGAGCTGTGCCAGATAGCCGGCCGCGACGACGAAGGCCGCCCGCAGGGGGCGATTGCGGGCCTCTGCCGCCTGGGCGACACGGAGCAACGCCAGCAGCGGGATCGCGAGGAACACGCACTGGAGCACGTACCCGGAGACCTGTCCCACCCAGTCGTCGGCGGGGCCGATGAGCTCGCGGCCCACGTACCATGCGCCGAGCACACCGATCGGCAGGCTCAGCGAGGCGACGATCGGGTTCCGCCTGACGCCGGTCGCGCGGCGCACGTTGACGGCCGCGACCGCGATCCAGGCCGTGGCGACGGGGACGACCGCGAAGGCCAGCCATCGTTCGACGACCCGGAGTGCGTCGAACAGCTCCCAGGTGCGGTCGAGCTGATCGGTGAGCACACCGGATTCGCGCTCCTGCTGCCACAGCAGCAGTACGAGGATCGCACCGCAGACCGTGAGCACCCAGAGACCGGACAGCATGATCGCCACCGCGACCCGCAGTGTGCCGGCGGCCGAGTACGGCTCTTGCGCCGCCGTCCGCTCACCGCGGGTACGTTCTCTGACGCGGTCACGCAGGCCACGCTTGTCGACCGGCGCCTCCGGCTGCTCGGTTCCCGGCGCCGGCGTGATGGTGGTCCGGGTGATCGTGGCACGCGCTTCGTCGAGCCGATGTGTCGACCCGATGCGCGGGTCACCCTCACGGGTCATGACGGACTCCACTCCCACACCTCACCATCGTCGCGCACGTCCCGCAGCTTGAGCAGTTTCTCCCGTGCGGCGGCGGGCCCGGTCGGAACGGGCACTCGGAGCTGCGAGGATGAGCCGATGCGAGTGCAGGTCGCACATCCCTCCCATCACCAGGCGATCGTCACGCTTCCGTATCGTGTGCCGCTCGACGACTGGAACATGGACAACGTGCAACGGGTGCTCGGCCTGCACCGACACGTGGTGAAGCTACTCGAGTTCGAAGACGTCTCGTACGTCGTCAAGGAGCTCCCCGACGACCTCGCGCTCCGCGAGTACCGGCTGCTCCGGGAGCTCGCCGACGACGGGTTGCCCACCGTCGAGGTCGTCGCTGCGGTCACCGGCCGTCCGAGCGGCGAGGGACTCATCGTCACGCGCCACCTCGACTATTCGCTGCCGTACCGGTCGCTCCTGATGGGCCGCGGCCTGAAGATCCCGTATCTCGGCGAGCGCCTGCTCGACGCGCTCGTCGTGCTCCTCGTCCGC
>CAXBAZ010000288.1:0-5632 GCA_963973395.1 uncultured Acidimicrobiaceae bacterium | reverse complement strand
TCGCAATGCGTCGCCACCGGCCCTGGCCGGCGGCGGAGGTTCCACGTGAAACACGCCCCGACGGTGGTTCGCCTCGTGTGGTCGACCATCCTCGCAATGCGTCGCCACCGGCCCTGGCCGGCGGCGGAGGTTCCACGTGAAACACGGCACGGCGGTGGTTCGCCTCGTGTGGTCGACCATCCTCGCAATTGGGGTCGCCACCGGCCAGACTGTGGGCAATGGACGCCGAAGCACCACGCCCTCCCGGGCGCCCACTCCCCCGCGTCATCGCCATCGCCAATCAGAAGGGCGGTGTGGGCAAGACGACCACCACCATCAACGTCGGCGCCTGCCTGGCGGAGATGGGCCTCCGGACCCTGGTCGTCGACCTCGATCCACAGGGGAACGCCTCCACCGGTCTGGGCATCGAGAACCGTGGCCTGGAGACGTCGATGTACCACGTGCTGATGCACGACGTGCCGTTGGAGAACTGCATCGAGCCGACCGATGTCCGCAACCTCTTCGTCGCTCCGGCGAGTCTCGATCTTGCCGGAGCCGAGATCGAACTCGTGCCGGCGTTCAGCCGCGAGACCCGACTCAAGAATGCGATCGCCGCAGTGATCGACGATTACGACTACGTCCTGATCGACTGTCCGCCGACACTCGGGCTCCTCACCGTCAACGGGCTGGCAGCGGCGACCGAGGTGATGGTGCCGATCCAGACCGAGTACTATGCGCTGGAGGGGTTGGGCCAGTTGCTCCGCAACGTCGATCTCGTGAAACGGAATCTCAACCCGACCCTCGAGGTGTCGACCATCGTGTGCGTCATGTACGACGCTCGCACGAAGTTGTCCGACCAGGTGGTGCAGGAGGTCCGCGAACACTTCGGCGACAAGGTCGTCCGCAGCATCGTGCCCCGCTCCGTGCGACTGTCGGAGGCGCCGTCGTTCGGTCAACCGATCATCACATTCGACCCTCGCTCACGCGGGGCGGTGGCGTATCGGGACGTCGCCAAGGAGGTTCACGATGGTGCGGCGTAGCGGATTGGGGAAGGGCCTGAGCTCACTGATCCCGCCGGGCGAGGCGGAACCGGGGGAGTCGGACGCCGGCGCATTCCTGCGGGACATCCCGGTCGGCGACATCACTCCGAACCCGAACCAGCCACGCGTCCACTTCGATGAGGAGTCGCTGGCCGAGCTGACGGCGTCGATCCAACAGCTCGGGGTCCTCCAGCCGATCCTCGTGCGTCCGACCGACAGCGGATTCGAACTGGTGGCAGGGGAGCGGCGGTGGCGTGCGGCGAGCCGCGCCGGCCTCGCGATGATCCCGGCGGTGATCCGTGCCACCGACGATCTGGCATCGGTCGAGCAGGCGCTCGTCGAGAACCTCCATCGTCAAGACCTGACCGCGCTGGAGGAGGCTGCGGCGTACCAGCAGCTGATCGAGGATTTCCGGCTGACGCACGAGCAGCTGGCCGACCGGGTGGGCAAGAGTCGATCGTCGATCACCAACACCCTCCGGTTGCTCGGGCTGCCTCCTGCAATCCAGCACTTGCTGGCCGATGGCAAGCTGAGTGCCGGACACGCCCGTGCGCTGCTGGCGACTCCGGATCGTACCCTGCAGGAGTCGCTGGCACGTCAGGCCGCCGACGAGGGGTGGAGTGTCCGGGCCGTCGAGGAGGCCGTCAAGGCCGCCGGCGCTGAGACCCCCATCGCCGATGAGGTGCCGGCGCCCGAGCCCGCACCGACCACGGAGCACGACGGTGCAGGGGTTGCGCCGACCACGCGTCTGCGACCGCCGGGGTTGCTCGAACTCGAGGAACTGTTGGCCGAGCACCTCAACACGCGGGTGGCCGTGCAGATGGGCGCCAAACGGGGCCGGATCTCGATCGAGTTCGCGGACCTCGAGGACCTCGAGCGGATCTACCGTCGAATGGCCGACTGAACCGGATCGCATCAGCACCGGCGGCCGGGCCGACACTGATCGGGTGGGCGGCGCGGTGCCACGAACCACGTCAACTCCTTCATTGTCCGGACAAACTCGACCTCAACATTCGACCCGCGCGTGACATTCAGTCACAGGGTGGGGAGAATTCTGTGGATAAACGGTCGATCCTGGCGTGAGCGGGGCTCAACCTGGGGATAACAGAGGGTGACGAGCCCACTGCTCGAGCGCCTCGACCACCGCGTGAACGATCTGCGGAGCGTGGTCGAGTGCCTGTTGGATCGCGCCCAGCGTGAACAATACGGCCGGCATCCGGGTTTCTCGCAGCACCTGGAGCCGCATCCCCTCGACCTGTGGATCAAGGTCCAACTTCCGCGTCGCACAACTCAGTGCGATCCGTGTGGCGAGTGCCCGGCCACCAGCCGACTCGAACTGCGGTACCGCGTAGTAGTGGATCGTCGACGACGGACCCGCCTGGGCCTCGAACCCGATGTACACCGTGGCCGCGAACCGGTTTGCCGTCGCCGCCTGCACCCCGGCTTCGGGTTCGTCGGAGGCGATGACCGTGGCACTGCGCTGACGGAGAGCCTGCACGAGCTGGCGCGACAGAGCGCTCAAGCCACCGAACTGGCCGACGACGACGCGCAGGTCACTCAGCGTGCGAGCCGTCGCGGTCAGTGCCTCGAGCTCACGGAGTGCGGTGATCCCGGGTCCGGTACCGGTCTGACGCGCCAACACCTCGAGCGCCCGCACGGTCGTCGGCCCGCACACGCCGTCGACGTTGAGTCCACTGTTGTGCTGGAAGTCCTCGAGTGCACGGGCGGTACCGGGACCGAAGATGCCGTCGACGCGACCGGAGTCGAATCCGATTCGGGCCAGCCCCGACTGCAGCTCGGCGACGTCGTCGCCCCGCAGGTTCGGGGCGACCAACATGAGAAGCCGATCACCGAGCTTCCACGAGGCCTCGACGATGGCGCGCCATGTGCCCTGGTCGCAGTGTCCGGTGGCACGCAACCCCCGCTGTTGTTGGAAGTCGTGCACACTGCGCTCGGTGACCGCGCAGAAAAAACCAGCCTCGGCGCCGGCCGGCGGGAAGCCGGCGGTACCGAGGCGGCGTTGCAGGTCGCGGATCGCTTCGCCGCGCTGACCGGGGATCAGTGGGAAGTGGCCAGAAATTCGTCGAGCTCCTGGAGGAGGGCACCCTTGCCCTTGGCGCCGACGATCTTCTTCTTGACGTCGCCGTCCTGGAGAACGAGGAGCGTGGGGATGCTCATCACGCTGTACCGCATGGCGATATCGGGGTGCTCGTCGACGTTCAGCTTGGTGATGTTGATCTGGTCGCCGAGCTCACCAGCCAACTCCTCGAGGATCGGGGCGATCTGCTTGCAGGGCCCGCACCACTCGGCCCAGAAGTCGACGAGCACGGGTGCGGACGCGGCATTGACCGTCTCGTCGAAGGTTGCAGTCGTGAGGGTGGTGATCCCGTTGGCCATGATGTCCGGTCCTTTACGTTCCGCCCGAAGGGGCGTAGGGGAGTGTACCGAAAGAGGAACCGACCATCCGGATCATCTATTCCGTGCCCGCACCCGAACGGAGCGAACCCGGTTCGCTCCGTTCGGTCAGGCGTCGACCTGGGTCGGGGCCCAGTGTTCTTCGATGGTGGCGAGGTCGTCGTCCTCGCGGCCCTCGAGCCAGCGCTCGGCGTCGATCGCGGCCATACACCCCGACCCGGCGGCGGTGATCGCCTGGCGGTAGGTGTGGTCCTGCACGTCGCCGCAGGCGAACACGCCGTCGACGTTGGTGTAGGTCGACTCACCCTTGGTGATCAGATAGCCGGTGTCCTCCATGTCGAGCACACCCTGGAACAGGTCGGTGTTGGGGCGGTGTCCGATCGCCACGAACAGGCCCGTCACCGGCATCTCGGAGACAGCACCGTCGACCGTGCTCGTGACCTCGATGCCCTCCACCCGGTCGTCGCCCTTGATCGCGGTGACCGTGTGGTTCCAGAGGAACTCGATCTTCGGGTTGGCGAACGCCCGGTCCTGCATGATCTTCGAGGCGCGCAGTTCGTCGCGCCGGTGGATGATCGTCACCTTCTCGGCGAAACGGGTCAGGAACGTGGCCTCCTCGAGCGCCGAGTCGCCGCCACCGACCACTGCGATCTCCTGGCCACGGAAGAAGAAGCCGTCGCAGGTCGCACACGTCGACAGGCCGTGACCCATCAGGCGCGACTCCTCGTCGAGGCCGAGCATCAGTGACTGCGCACCGGTCGACACGATGATCGCCTCGGCACGATACTCCTGGTCGCGGACCCACACCCGGAACGGCCGCTGTGAGAAGTCGACGCGGGTGACCTTCTCGGTGATGAACTCGGCACCGAACCGTGCGGCCTGGGCGCGGAAGTTCGACATCAGCTCGGGACCCATGATGCCGTCGGGGAAACCCGGGAAGTTCTCGACCTCGGTCGTGAGCATCAGCTGCCCGCCCGGCTGGTCGGAGGTGGACGAGGGCTCCCCCTCGATCACCAGCGGTGCGAGGTTGGCTCGTGCGGTGTAGATCGCCGCGGTCAGGCCGGCGGGACCCGAACCGATCACGATGACGTTGCGAACTTCGGACATGGTGCCTCCCAGGGGGCGAAGGGCGGCGTCAGGCTTCGGTGCTGTGACGCTTCGACATGAGGAACCATCCGGCGACCGTGAGGATTCCGCCGACGATGAAGTAGCTCACGTACACGGCCGTGTCCCACGCCAGGAAGATGTCGAGCAGCGACTGCAACCCCCGCGTGAGGATGATCAGCAGGAGCACGATCGCCACCAGGCCGAGGAACATGCCCATCAGGCCGAACACGACACCTCGGACGACCTTGATCGCGTTGTCGGTCGTCTTGTCGCGGACGTTGCCGACGAACGTCGTGATCTGTTCGGTGACGTCGGTCGCCCAGTTCGGGTCGGTCAGCGGATTCCCCGGCATGCCCAGCACTGTAGCGGCGATCCCGAGAGCCTCCCGCATGGACCGTCACGGCGGTGACCGACACCGCCCGTGACGCGGTCAATCGAGGAAGAGGGAGCCCCGCAGCAGCTCGGCGCACGTATCGGTGCGCAACGCGACGACCTGCCCGTCGGACTCCCTGACGTCGACGTAGACGCGCACCGGTTCGCCGTCGACCACGAGCATCGCCTCGTCGAGGATCTGCTCGAACGTGACACACGAGTGGTTCGGTGTCGGCGGGAGTCGTTCGGCCTCGCGTTCCGCGAGCAGATACACGCCGTAGACGCCGAGTTCGACATCGTCAGCGATCGGTGCCCGGGGGTCGAAGTCGGGCGGCACCTCGCGGAGCTGCTCGCCGCCGGAGGTGGGAGAACCGCCGGAGCTGTCCTCGGACGAGGACTCCGCAGTCGCTTCCGGACCCGTCTCGGGCATGTCGCCGGCCTCGGGTTCGGCCGCCACCTCGTCCTCGACCGCCTGGTCTGCGGTCGCGTCGTCGGCGTCGTCCGCGGTGATCATGAGCTCGCTGTCCGCGGCGTCGGCGGTGTCCGCGGGTTCGGTCATCGCGTCGCCGCGCTCGACGGCGCCGTCGGTGGGCATGTCGGCCGCGGTGTCGGCCGAGTCGTCGTCACCGCCCGCGCCCTGTGCCAGGACGATGCCGAGACCCGCCACCGCCACGAACGCGGCGGCGATGCCGAGATACTTCGCATACGCCGGGCGGGGG
>CAXBAZ010000287.1:0-5636 GCA_963973395.1 uncultured Acidimicrobiaceae bacterium | reverse complement strand
CGGGAACGGACGACTCCTCGTCGTCGGTCGACAGGGTGGCGGGGACCGCGTGCGCGGTGGTTCGTTCGGGAACGGACGACTCCTCGTCGTCGGTCGACAGGGTGGCGGGGACCGCGTGCGCTGCGGTTCGTTCGGGAACGGACGTCTCGTCCTCGTCCGCCGCATGTTCGGCCTGCTCGGCCGCGTACTTCTCCTGACGAATCCGGAGCAGTGCCCATCTCACCTCCGGGTCCATCGGGTCGATGCCACGCAGACGAAGTTGCCGATGTTCGTCGCGAGTTCGAAGCGCGACCGTGCGGTGCACCAGCTTGGCGTCGAGATCTCGCACCAGCAGATGCCAGACGACGACATTGGCGCCGAGTGCGACCATCGCTGCTCCGCCGAGCCCGATCAGCGTGTCTGCGGCGCCGAGGTTCGCCTGCGTGAGCGTTCCGGGCCAGGTCCAGAGTTGCCACCACACGAGGCCGAACCCGGCCAGATCCAACACGAACGCGGTACCGATCAATACGTCTGCGTCGACGCGGGAGAGCGACTTCACCAACCGTCGACACAGGGCGTACGGCCGGATCATCGCCGCCGTGAAGATCGCGATGGCGATCACGGGGCGAACGTCGACGAGCTCGGTCGGGTCGAGCTGCAGCACCGTCGCGCTGAGTAGACCCGCCCACAACAGCGGTGCCACCCAGGCGCTGACGCACCGCCGCCGCCGCGGCAGGCGACTGCCGAGCCGCTGGACATTGCGGGTCAGCCGGTCCGACCAGTACCAACCGCCGAGCGCCGCGACGGCCGCCGCCACGATGCCGATCGCGCCGATGACCCGCACCCCGTCGCCGGCGTCGATGTCGGTGCCGACGTTGCGCCGGGCGATGACGGCGGAGGCCACCAGGGCGACCGACCACACCCCGACCGTCACCCGGGTGGACACCAGCACCCGCTTGGCGCCGAGCAGCGACAGGAGGTCAGGATCGACGTAGGGCTCCCACTCGACGCGCCCGATCGCGGCGGCCGACGAGGCGCTTGCGGCGAGGTCGAGCTGCGCCCGTTCGTCCCGGACGGCGCTCGGATCGCGCGGCGGCAACTGAGGGGTCACCTCATCGCCCACCGCCCGTTCCATCCGGAGGACAGTACTGGCGGTCGGGAGCGGCGTCACCCCCGCGTCCTGGCGTCGGGGACGAGCGACGCCGTCGCGGTTCGCCGGTCGCCGGGCTACCCGTCGATCACTCGGGATGCTCGACCGTGCGCCGCACCAGTTCTGCCCAGCGTGTGTACGCGACGGGTGACAGGTGGATGCCGTCGGTGGTGTCGGCCGGACGAAGGCCCCCGGCGCCGTCGTCGAACGGCGCATGCAGGTCGAGGAACTCGACATCACGTTCGTCGGCGAGCCGTGCGATCTCGGCGTTCACCGCGTCGACCGCCGCCGGGGCGTCGGAGCGCGGGAGGACCGATTGCACGACGACACGTGTCGTCGGCGACTGCGTCGCCAACGCCGACAGGATCGCGCCGAGGTGTCGCACCGTCCATGACGGCGGTTGACCGTCGCGAATGTCGTTGGTTCCCGTCAACACGAACACGATCCGCGGCCCGGCTGCCGCCACCTCGCGGGCGACGGGGACCAACTGGGCAGTGGTGTATCCGGAGAACCCACGGTTCACGACCGACACGTCGACGAGCGACGACCAGTCGGCCTGTTCGGTGATGCTGTCGCCCAGCATCACGATGCTGTTCGAGTGGATCGGGTCGTCGTTGCCCACCCGCGGCTGGCGTCCGTGGAGAACGAGAACGCCCACCACCGACGCGGTGACGGCGATCGCGACGAGGGAGACGACGGTCCGACGAGTCATGGCGTGCACACCTCGGCCGGCCCCGTGGACGTGGACGCCGGCGGCGGACCGGAATCCCCGAACCGGGTCCGGTGATCCGCCATACTGCACTGTACGTCGCCCTGTCCGCCCAGGGCGTCGTACCGGTTGTCACTTTCCGAGGTGATGGCCAGCCAGCCGTCAGGCGGTCCGCCCCGTCTGGCGGCTGGCACACCTCTCCATCGGATCATCTCGTCACCGACTTGAGTACTCGGCGATCCCCACCGCCGGCGTCGTGACTCGGTCATCCGGCGACAGCGCGATCAGACTGGCGGGATGGCCGACAACGAACGTCCGAATCTGTTCACCGTGGTGTTCGACGCGCCGGAGGGCGCAGACGACCTCGAACTCGACCTCAAATTCGACCTCGAGGGTTTGGGGGTGACGACGGCGCTGGCGTCGAACCATCTCCTCGTGGTGTCCGGGCTGACACAGTCCGAGCTCTACCACGAGATCAAGTACCGGCTGCCGGACGGGGCGGCGCTGTTCGTCGGTGTGCTCGGGACGACGCCGAAGATGAAGGGGCAGGCGCCCGGCTCGGTGGCGTGGACTCGCGAGGCGGTGGCGTCGAACGACCTGTTCACCGGCGCGTGACGAGCGCCAGCGGTGGTCACGGCGTCGGCCGGCCGCCCGTGACCGAGATCGTCTCGCCGGTGATGTAGGTCGAGGCGTCCGAGGCCAGGAACACGAAGGTCGGCGCCAGCTCGGCCGGCTGGCCGGGACGGCCGAGCGGTGTGTCCTCGCCGAACCCGTCGACCCGGTCGGGCGGCATCGTCGCCGGGATCAACGGCGTCCACACCGGGCCGGGGGCGACGGCGTTGACGCGGATGCCACGCTCGGCCAGTTCGACACCCAACGCTCGGGTGAGGTTGACGATGGCCGCCTTCGTGCAGGCGTAGTCGACGAGGTCGGGCGACGGGTCGTAGGCCTGGATCGACGCGGTGTTGATCACCGTCGACCCGGGCGGCATGTGGTCGAGCGCGGCCTGTGTGAGCCACACGGTCGCGAACACGTTGGTGCGGAACGTGCGCTCGAGCTGCTCGGCGCTGAGCGACCCGAAGCCGTCGGTGAGCGCACACTGGTAGGCGGCGTTGTTCACCAGGATGTCGAGCCGGCCGAACCTCTCGATCGTTCGATCGACGACCGTACGACAGGCGTCGTGCTCGCGTAGATCGGTGGCGATCGTCAGCGCCGAGCGTCCCGCAGCGTCGACGAGCCGTGCCACCTCGGCGGCGTCGTCGGCCTCGGCGGGCAGGTGGACGACTACGACGTCGGCGCCCTCCCGGGCGAAGGCGATCGCGGTGGCCCGTCCGATTCCCGAGTCGCCGCCCGTGATGATCGCCACCCGGTCCGTCAGACGGTGGGCACCGACATAGGTGTCTTCGCCGTGGTCGGGTGTGGGATCGAGTTCGGCGGTCGTGCCCGGATGGTCGATCGACTGGGCCGGTGGCCCACTCGGTCCTTCGTGCGGGTCACGCGTTTCGGTCGTCTCGTCGCTCATGCCGATGGACTACCCGGCCGCTCCGGCGGCGAACCCGAGATCGACGGGATCGCGTTCGAGGGGGTACAGCGTCGACAGCGCCGTCGCGAAGCCGGCCGGGACGCGGCCGGTGCGGCGTCCGCTCGTGTCGACCACGATGCTGCTGTCGGCCACCGGCTCGACGCCTCCTGCGCGGAGTCGTCGCCAGAGATCGCGGTCGTCGGCTGGGCCCACGTCACGGAAGCCGCCGGAGCCCCGGTACGCGTCGAGCCGGACCCCGAGGTTGGCGGCGTGAGCGTGGGGGTGGGTGCCGTCGGCGAACAGTGACGACCCGTAGTCGGTTCGCCATCTCGAGCGGAAATCACTCGATTCACCATCGTCGAACAGATCGACGACACCCGCGACGGCGAGCGCGCCCGCCTCGGCGTGGCGGATGTACCGGACGATCCAGTCGGGACGCACACGCGAGTCGGCATCGGTAGACAGCACCCACGCACGGTCGGGCCGGCGCCAATGTCCGGTCATCCCCGTGATGCCGACGTGACGTGCGGTGCCGACGCCGCCGCGGGTGGCGAACATCAGCCGCGTCGTGATGCCGAGTTCGCTGAGGTCGGCGAGCGCGCTGCGGGCGATCGCTCCCGTGCGGTCGGTGCTCCCGTGGTCGACCACCGTCACGACGACGGCAACGTGGGCACGGACCACTCGCGCGGCCTCGCCGATCGCGACGATCGCGTCGGCGACCCGCTCGGCTTCGTCGCGGGCCGGGAGCACGATGCCGACTCGGTCGACGCCTGGGGTCATGGTCGGGGGAGTGGGCATCTGCACGACCGGTTCGTACCCGGTCGATGCCCACATGATGCGCTGCGCGCGGGATCCGTCGTGTCTCGTCCATGACGCGCTGCGCGCCGGATCCGTCGTGTCTCGTCGCAGGGGGCGTGTCGGGATCGTGGCGGGGGTGCGTCACGCACCGGCGGGCGGGGTAGTTCTCGTACATGGACGGTTCTACGTCGGAGCAGGGATCGTCGGAGCACGGATCGACGGAGCAGGGATCGACGGTGGATGGGTCGACGGTGGATGGATCGACGGAGGTCGGGTCGACCTGCGCGCGGCTCGCTCCCGGATGGGCCGACGCCGTGTCGAGTGCGTGCCCGTGGGTGCCGGTCGACGGGCCCGTGCTCGTCGTCGTCCCCCATCCCGACGACGAGTCGCTCATGTTCGGTGGCACGCTGGCGCACTACGGCGCGCGGGGGACGCCGGTTCACGTCCTCGCGGTGACGGATGGCGGCGCCGCCTACCCCGAGGTCGTCGATGCCGGGACGCTCTCCGGGCTCCGCCGGAGCGAACACACCGACGCACTCGCCGAGTTGGGACTGGCCGCCGCGCCCGTCACTCGCCTCGACATCCCGGACGGCTGCGTGGCCGATCACGACGGCGCGCTGGTCGAGGCGATCACCGTGATCGTCACCACGGAACGGATCGGGGCGGTGTTGGCGCCGTGGCAACACGATCACCACACCGATCACGAAGCGTGCGGGCGGGCGGTGCGTCGAGCCCGGCACGACACCGGTGCCGCGTTCGCGATCGTGTCGGGCCTGTTCTGGTCGATGCTGCGCGACCCTGCGCCGCCCGAGGTGGCGCTGGCCGCGGTCACGCTGACCTCCGATCAAGTGGCACGCAAGTCGGCGGCGATCCGGTGCCACCGCAGCCAGATCGAGAGGACCGAAGTGTTGGACGGCGCGGAGCCCGTCCTCGGCGAACGTGAACTGGCGCTCACACGCTGGCGGCGCGAGCACGTGATCCTGGAGCGACCGGGGTGACCGGATCGACGCGCGATGAACTCGACCGAGCGCTCGAGAGGTTGGAACTGTCGGGTGCGCCCGGGGACGGGAGCACTGCAGCCCGCTGGCTCGCGCTGTTCGACCTCGCCGGCGAGATCGACGTCAGCGTCGCGCGGCTCGCCGAGGCCCACCTCGACGCCTCGGCCATCCTGCACGAGGCGGGGCGTCGGCCCCGGCCCGGCTGTCGGTTCGGGGTGTGGGCATCGGTGCGTCCCGACGGCAGCGACGTCGAGCTCGTCGACGGGCGGATCTCCGGCACGAAGTCGTTCGGATCGGGGATCGGCCTGATCGATCGAGCGCTGGTCGACGTCGTGCAGTCCGGCCGACGCCGACTGGTCGACGTCGACGTGAGCGTCGCGCTGGACGGCGAGACGTGGCGGTCGCGCGACGGTCGGCGTTCGGCAACGATCGAGTGGGCCACCGAGGCGCTGGCGGCGACCAACACCGGGTCGATGCGGT
>CAXBAZ010000286.1:0-5645 GCA_963973395.1 uncultured Acidimicrobiaceae bacterium | reverse complement strand
GGGGTCGTCGAATCGTCCTCCTGGCCGCGATGACGATGCCGGTGATTGCGGCGGTCACGACGAACGCCGACCCGACGGCGATGCCGAGACCGATGCGGCGGCGATCGAACGCGAGCACCTGCTGCGCTGACGGCTCGTCGCCGACGAACTGCGCACCGACAGCACGCCGCTCATGCTTTTCGGCGGCACGACCGAGTCGCCCGTCGACGGCATCGTCGAGCCTGATGACGCCGCACCGGGCTCGCTCCACGAGGATGTGCTGGGGCTCTCCCACCTCGCCGACGACCTCCACACCCTCGCTGCGCCGACGCTGCGGTCATCCACGTCCGCCGCTGCAACGTCGACGTCGCGACGCTTTGGACGTCGTTGCCCACCTGGCGGTGGGCGCCGCCGAAGCAGTCGGGATCTCCATCTCCGTCGACCCCTCGACCAAGTCGCGACATTCACCGACCCCGAACGCGTCACCTAAATCATCAGAGCAACTGAATCTCGTCCAGCGGTACCTGACTCCTATGTACTGAGCGGACACGAACCGGTCGCAAACGGGACCAGGCGGTCGACGTCCAGAACGACCGAGCGAGTCGAGTGGGAGCGGCTGGTGATGTCCGCTCCGCTCAGCGGTCGATGTCAGGGGTTCGCCGCAGATTCGTCCGCATGGTCGTAGATCGCGGCTGACTCCGGTTCGACACATACGGACAGGTCGTCGGAGTACTCCTCCGGTGGATCGAGGGTCGCTGCGGTGTTCACAAGGAGGTCGGTGCTTCGGCGCCGCCGGGTGATCCACACGATGCCTGGCACGGCGAGCACAGCCATCCACCACGCAGTGACCGGGAGGCCTTCGCGCTGGGCGACATCCGGCGCAACGTCGGGCGCTGCGGCCATCGTGGTCGGAACCGTCAGCACTGCGCTGGTGGTACTCGGAGTGGGCAAGGTGGTGGTCGGGGCGGGCGGGTCGTACAGGCCGAGCGCGGCGGCCGTCGGCTCATCGACAACGCCGCTGTCGACGAGTCCGCTGGTGCGCTGGAACTCGGCTACCGCGGAGACCGTCTGCGGGCCGTAGGTTCCATCGTCGACGATGTTCTCGTCGACGTCCGCGTCGATCAGGGCTCGTTGGACTGCAACGACGAGTTCGCCCTCGTCGCCGTCGCGTAGTTCTTCCCACGGAGGCGGGGTCCGCGTGGTCGTTCCGCCGGCGAGCACGATGTCGATGTGGTCGGCGATGAAGACGGTCAGCGCTGTGGCTCCCGCCTCGGCGAGGTGGGCGCCGTCGGACTCGAACCACTCTGGCGACTCGGCCGAGTAGGTCGCCCAGTCTGCGATCTGGAGGTACCCACCGAGCTCGCCGGCGATCTCGTAGAGCGAGCGGTTCGCATCACGATACGTGCTGCCGTTCGCCAGATGCAGGGGCTCCTCGTAGTCGACGCCCTTGGTCCGCAATGAGAGCCAGATCACGGCGGTGATCCCTTGACGCTTGGCCTCGTCAACCACCGCCGTCACGCCCTCGGCGAACCGGGCGGCGGAGTCGTTGTAGCCGGTCATGACCACCAGCACCTCACCCCAGTCCCCGGCTTCTTCCTGGAGGGCGGTGAGGGCGTTCCGGGGCCGGTACTGCTCGCGACTCCAACACGACCGTTCGATGGTGCGGCGGCACGATTCGGCGTCGAACACGAAGTTGAACCGCTCCAGATCGCCGTAGTCCTCGAACCAGCGAACCCCGGAGAGCGTGGAGTCGCCGATCAATCCGATCGCGGGTGCCGATTCGTCCGCGACGTGACGCACCGTGGCGGTCGGCCCTGTCGACTCGGCACTATGAGCGCTCACCGACGACGACACCCCGAGCACGAGCACCGCCGAAGCAGCGGCGATCGCCCAGCCGGCGAAGGTGACCACACGGCCACGGCTCGGACGGTCAGGAGTTGGCGCTCGGAGGAACGACACGGGGTCGTAGAGTACTGACGATGCACCACGGACGCATCGCGGGTCTTCGAGCATCCGGCACCCCCCGGGAGCGGAGTCGCGACCGGACCGGACCGAGACGGGTCCAGATCTCAGGATGTCGGCCTGACGGCCTGCCCGTCTGTGAGCGGGGCGCTGCGCAGTCGCTGCGACACGACGTTCGTTAGTGTCCCGACCCGGAGGTAGTTCGCGGTTCGAAGCTGCACTCTGCGAAATCGCGGTCCGCGGGCGGTGGGGAGGCGCACGACGCTCATGCCCGCCTTCGTTCCGTCTTGGCGTCGTCGAGCGATTCCGCCGGAGGCTTCCTGGGCGGAAGGGCATCGCGTGCCGGCCCGTCGAGGACCGTGCCGTCGAGGGCGTACCGAGAGCCGTGACACGGGCAGTCCCATGTCTGCTCGCCCTGGTTGAACGACACGATGCAGCCGAGATGGCGGCACACAGCGTCGACCTCGTGCGTCCGGCCGTTCATGTCGCACGCCATCGCCACCAACGAGGTGCCTCGTCGCACGACCACGCCGGTGCCCGGCTCGAGCCGATCCTCCGAGGTGAGCAACGCCGACGCGCGATCGCCGACGAAGCGCACGGCGACCTTCGCCCCGTTCTTCACGACGGTCCGCCCGACAGTCGGAAGCAGCCGCCTCGAGTCGAGGATCTCCGCGGCCGGATTGTCGCGGCCATCGATGAGATCGGCGATCACGTCGGCGGCCACCATGCTGGTGCTCATGCCCCACTTGTGGAAGCCGGTGGCGACGAAACGGCGTCGTGCACCGGGTGCCAGATGTCCGACGAACGGCAGGCCGTCGACCGGTCGGTAGTCGAACGCCGACCACCGGTGGGTGACCTCCATGTCGTACCGCTCGACCGCCCAACGTTCGAGGCGTTCCAGGTGTGGAGCGGATTCAACCGTGTCGAGCATCTCGTGGCCCTCGCCGCCGACGAGCAGGTTCGGCGTACTCGGCCTCCGGCGGGGCGGGTTGCGGCGTGTGCTCGACGTCGGTGGACCCGCCGGTCGGATCGACCACCCTTCATCGGCCGCCAGGTACATGCCGTCGGGCGGGGCCGCCACGTGACCCGCCACGATGTACGACCGCACCGGGGCCGTTCGGCCGGCGAGCAGCGCCGGGTCGACGACGGGCAGGTGTGTGGTGATCACCACATTGGTGGCGCGAATCGAGAAGCCGGGGCCGACGACCGTGCAGCCGGTGCGGTCCTCGGAGACGCCCGCGATGCGGATACCTTCGTAGACGCTCGCGCCCAGGCTGCGCAGCCGAGCGACGAGGCCGTGGCACAACTGGACCGGATCGATGCGCAGTTGGTCGTCCAGGGTCACGGCACCGATCACCAGGAACGGAAGCTCGGTCGGAACAGTCCATGTCACCGGGAGGCCGCATGCGGTCGCTGCCTCGTACTCCTGCTCGAGGAGTCTCAGGTCGTGCTCTGCGCATGTCAGCGCAGGAGCGGTCACGGCGTCGCAGTCGATGTCCGACTCTTCGATCAGCGTGCGGATCTCGTCGACGGCACGCAGGTTGGCGTGGCCATATCTCGTGGCGGTCTCGAGGCCCTTCGTGCTGACCAGTCGGTGGTAGATCGCCCCGTGGAGCGCCGTCACTTTCGCGGTGCTGTGCCCGGTGGTCCGCGCTGCCACCGAGTGGGCCTCGAACACCACGACGCGCGCCCCCCGTTCGGCCAACCTCAATGCGGTGAGCAGACCGGCGAGACCACCACCCACGACGACGGTGTCCCAGTCGGTGCCGATGTCGTCGGCAACCCATTTCATCTCCTCGCGAGGTGCTGATGTGGCCGTGCCGTCCAACCACACCGACGGTGTGGCCCGCGCGTCGAAGTGGTCCGTCATGGTCGGAGCATTACCCCTGACCGTCAGGTGTCATGCGTCGCGCCCCAGGCGGCGGCCCTCGCCTGGACTGACGGTTGCCAAGCGGTCACGCGCGGTACGTCGGCGCCGGGCGATCGGGCGAGGTCTTCCCACGAGGAGCTACATGCGAGCTCCCGACGTGTTGGATGCCGAAGTAGTCGATGGCACCCAAGGCCCCAACGACGAGCCCGGTGGCCAGCGTCGCCCACAGCAGCCACACCGATGCCACCGCCCAGGTGCGGGGTGATTGAGCCCACTCAGCAACACGACCGAAGCATGCCAGGCGGCCGCCGACACCGGAAGCGATGTGTGTGGTCCCAGCGGTCCAGCCCGACGGGTCGGGTTGCATTCCCATCGTCAGCCGGCGGTTCCCAAACCGCCAACAGAATGCCTTGCTGCCCCGCTCGCGAGACGCCAATAGGAGACACGCATATCGCTCAGGCGGACGACGCTGCCGATCCCAGCAGAACGGCACCTTTCGATTGCCCTGGGCCCGGCACGCGCATTGTGCGCTGCCACGTGGCGTGGCGACCGTGAAAGCCCGCGCTCATCCGAGCTCGTCCGTGGCGGGACCGTGGCACTTGACGGCGCGCTCTGCGAATCGTCGTAGTGCAACGCGTTAGACAATGGACACTGGACAGCGGCGCACTCTGCGGACTGGATGGACGAATCGCCGGACGGCAGGGCACTCCAGGGACTGCACGGACCACCTGGACCAGATTCAGTACCTTGCCAAGGTGAGGGTCGCGAGTTCGAATCTCGTCGTCCGCTCCAAGGAAACGCCTGGTCGGACACCGTCATCGGTGACTGACCAGGCGTTGTCCGTTCAGGGCCGGGCGCAGCGCATCGAGCGTCGACGGGTGGTCATCGGCCGCAGCGACGCCCGGGACACACGTCAGAACCGTAGGTTGGAGGCATGCGGTTGCTTCTCGTCCGGCACGGCGACGCCCACGCCGGGTTCCACGGCGTGATCGGCGGAGTGCGTGGCTGTGGCGGGCTCACCGACCTCGGCCGTCGCCAGGCCGACGCACTGCGCGTCCGTCTCGCCGACCCGCGGTCGATCGAGCCCGACGTGCTGCTGGCGAGCACGCTGCCGCGAGCGATCGAGACGGCGCAGATCATCGCTCCGGCCCTCGGACTCGAACTCGCCGCTCACGAGGACGATCTGTGCGAGGTGAATCCGGGTGAGGCGGACGGGCTGACGTGGGCCGAGTACGGCCTCCAGCACGGCTCGTTCGACATGGAGGCCGAACCCGACCGGGTCTTCGCGCCTGCCGGCGAGAGTTGGAACAGCTTCCACGAACGGGTGGGCCGCACGCTCGACCGGCTCGCTCGGGAGTACCCCGAGCAGGTCGTCGTCGCGGTGTGCCACGCGGGGGTGATCATCGCGTCGTTGCGCATCCTGCTCGGCATACCGCACCCCGGAACGGGCACCCAGCTGCGGCCCACCAACACCGGGCTGACCGAGTGGGTGCACGACCCGGAGCGGCAACGCTGGACCTTGCACACGTTCAACGACGCCGCCCATCTGGTCGGATTGGACGCCGAGCGCAGCGGGTAGCACTGCACGATGAGTCATGACCCGTCGGACGACGCTCCGGATGGCGACCGGGATCGCGACCGGGATCACGACAACGCGGAGTTCTCCGTGGACGGTGCCCGGCGTGCCGCCGAGCGCGACGACTTGGCCACCTGGGTGCATCGCTTTCTGGCCAGCCCCGGGAGCGACAACGAGGAGTTGGGTGAGCAGCTGACCGCAACGCCCCGGTGGTGGACCGGTCCGCTCCGGCTCCCCATCGGCGAACTGCACCGCCTC
>CAXBAZ010000285.1:0-5648 GCA_963973395.1 uncultured Acidimicrobiaceae bacterium | reverse complement strand
GCGATCCGATCGGCTCGGTCGTGCTGAACCTGACGGTCGACCGGCCGGATGCCGACGGCTTCCTGACCGTGTGGCCGTGCGACGAGCGGCGCCCCACGGCCTCCAACCTCAACTATGCGCCTGGACAGGTCGTCGCGGTCGCCGCGCTGTCGCGGGTGGCACCCGACGGGACGGTGTGCGTGTACACGCTCGCCGCCACCCACGTCGTCGTCGACGCCGCCGGGGAGTTCCCGGCCGGCAGCTTCGAGCCGCTCGCCGCCCCCGAACGCCTGGCCGACACGCGGGAGGGTGAACGCACCATCGACGGGCGGTTCGCCGGCGACGGCCTCAGGCCGGCCGATCAGACCTACGAGATCGAGGTCGCCGGGCGCGGCTCGGTGCCGGCGAACGCCACCGCGGTCGCGCTGAACGTGGCCGCCACCACCGTCGGCGAAGCCGGCTTCCTCGCCGTGTACCCGTGCGACGCCGCGCGGCCGCTCGCCTCCAACGTCAACTACGAGCCGGGCCTGACCACGCCCAACCTCGTGTTCAGTCGCCTCGACCCCGAGGGTCGGGTGTGCGTGTACACGTTGCGGGCGGTCGACCTGGTGGTCGACGTGGCCGGATCCCTGCCGACGACATCGTTCGTACCGCTGCCCGAGCCGCGGCGCCTGCTCGACTCCCGGCCCGGCGAGACCACGTTCGACCAGACGTTCCGGGGCGGCGGGCTCCAGCATGACGGCGCCACGCTCCAGCTCCCCGTCGCCGGGCGGGCCGGCGTGCCGGACGACGCTACGGCGGTGGTGTTGAACGTCACCAGCACCGGATCGTCGACGCCCGGGTTCGTCACGGCCCACCCGCAGGGGTCGGCTCTCGCCGCGGCGTCCAACGTCAACTTCGTCGGTGGCCGCACGGTGGCGAACCTCGTCGTCGCGGCGCTGGGCTCGACCGGCGACGTGTGCCTGTTCACCCGTGGCGTCACCCATGTCGTGGTCGACGTCGCCGGCGACCGCCGCACCGTCGTGCCCGGCACGCACGGCTCCCGAGACGGCCGAGACGTACCGCACCACCCATGTCCGTCGCCCTGCGCTCCACCGTGCCGTCGGCCACGACCGGGTGGCGGTGTACCTGTGCCGGATCCCGGCCAACTCGACCGGTTTCGACGGCAGCAGGCAGCACACGGCGTCCGACCAGGATTTCGCCGATCTCGCCAACGCGCAGGTCGCCCCGTACTTCGCGGCGGTGTCGGGCGGTTCGTACACGGTCGAGTTCGTCGCCAACGGCACGATCCAGGCGGCGCGCGACGACCGTGAATCCGACTGCATCGACGACGCGCTCGCACGCACCGGCGCTTCGTTCACGAACGCGCTCGTCGCGGACTCGACGCTCGCCGGAGGCGGCTACGCCAGCCCGGGATGGATCTACACCTCCGACTCCGGACCCGACTTCGACGTGTTCGAGCGGCCGCCGTTGGAGGCCCGACGCGGCGGGTGGGTCGGCGGCGCGGTGATCTCCGAGCGTCCGAGTCCTGGCACGATCGTGCACGAGATGGGCCACACGCTGCACTGGCCGCACTCGTACGTCGGACCGAACGACGAGTACGACAATCCGGTCGACGTGATGAGCAGCGGTTTCGGGTTCTGCCAGATCGAGACCCTGAGCTATCCGTGCGACCCCGGGAGCACGCTCGCCTTCAACCGCTTCGCGGCCGGCTGGCTCAGAAACGGTCAGGTGATCGCTCACACGACGGGCACCGTCAACTACGTCCTCGATCGACCCACTGCGTCCGGCCTGCAACTGATCGTCGCCCCCGCCGCCGGTGACCGACAGCAGAGCGCGTTGACGCTCGAGGCGCGACCCGCGGTCGGCGACGACGACTTCATCGTCAGCGAAGGTGTGGCCCTTCATGTCGTGGACCAGGTCCGGCGGTACGGGAGCCTCGGCGGTCTCAGCACCGCGCGCATCCAGCGCCAGGCCGTGGGTCCGGGGGGCAGCTACGACCACGTGCTCGCGGTGGGTGACACCGCGACGGTGCACGGTCTGACGATCACCGTGCTGCGCCGAGTCGAGGACCGGTTCGAGCTCCGCGTGGCCGGTACCTACACGCCGCCGGGCGACGCGTTCTTCACCGAATCGCTCGATGCCCGGCCGCTGACGTGTGCCACGCTCGACGCCACCGGTGCGCTCGCCGCCGGTTGTCTGCTCTGACGTTGCTGTTCCGGCCACGACTCAGCGGCGACCGCGTGCGGTCCTCACCGCTCGCCAGGCCCACCTTCGGCTGCGCGTCTCGCCGGACGGTCAGCGTGCCACGGATCGGCGAGCAGCGTCGTTCCACATCGCCGACAGGTCGACCACGTTCACACGCAGGTCGCGGTGACCGAACCGCATCGTCCCGAGGAACCGTTCGGCCTCGGCGAGGCAGTCGGAGGCTGCCACTTCCGGGTCGGCGGCGCGGCGTTCGTACCTGAGGCTGAAGAAGTCGATCCGGTCGTCGTACGTCAGCGTCCCCTCGGGCGTGTAGGCCGACACGAAGACGTCGTGCTCGGCACGGGCGCGCTGGAGCTGGACGTGCGCCCGATCGGACAGCTCGTGGAACCGCCCGCGGATCGTGACCCGGAAGATGCGGTCGCCGCTCATGCCGACGACCGTACCCTCATCGCACCCGTCGCCTCGTCGCAGGTTCGACACGTAGGGTTCGGCGGGTGGGACACAGACTGGTCGTGACGTTCGCGGTACTGCTCGGCGTGGCGACCGCCTGCTCCGGAGGTGACGACGCCGCCGAACCACCCGCCCCCGACCCGCCGACCACGCCCGCCGCGCAGACCGAACCGACCGGCGGTCCGTCGACCACCGCGGCACCCGTCACGACCCCGCCCGGCACGGCTCCGTCGGAGACCGCGCCGTCCGACACCGTCCCATCGAGCACCGTGCCGACGAGCACCGCCCCGTCGAGCACCGTGCCGACCAGCACCGTGCCGATGTTCGACTTCTCGGAGGTGTCCACGATCGTCGGCGACTTCGTCGACGATCGCGGTCTCGACGGCGCCGGACTCGCGATCGTTCATCGCGACCACGGCCTGGTCCATCACGAGCACTGGGGTGAGTTCGATCCGGATCGGGTGAGCCTGATCGCGTCGTCCAGCAAGATGATCGTGGCCGGCGTGCTGATGCGGCTGGACGACGACGGGCTGCTCGACGTCGACGCACCCGTGGCCGACGTCGCGGACTGGGGTGCCGGCAACCCCGACATCACCCCCGCCCAGCTCGTGTCGAACAGCTCCGGCCTGGTCGGGCTGCTCCCCGAGCCGGCGTACGGACCGTACGTCTGCCAGTTCCTGCCGGGTGACGAGCTCCAGCGCTGCGCCGGCGAGATCTTCACGACCACCGCCGACGACGCCGACGTCGTCGCACCCGACACGCAGTACCGGTACGGGGGTGCACAGTGGCAGGTCGCCGGGGCGGTCGCGGAGGTCGCGAGCGGTCGATCCTGGGCCGAGCTGATCGACGAGATCTACGTCGAGCCGTGCGGGGTCGAGTCACTCGCGTTCAACAACCACTTCACCCAGCTCGGAACCGAAGGGTTCGACTATCCGCCCGAGTTCGACGGTGATCCGTCGAGGCTCGTCGAGACCGCCAACCCGAACATGGAAGGCGGCGCCTACATCACGTCGGGCGACTATGCGGAACTCCTGCTGATGCACCTCCGCGACGGGCGTTGCGACGGCGGCCGGGTGCTCTCCGCCGAAGCCGTCGATCGACTCCATGCCGATCGGATCGGCGACGTGTACGGCGGATCGGCCGGAACCGACACCGGCTACGGGATGGGGTGGTGGGTCGATCGCACGACCGGCCGCCTGACCGATCCCGGTGCGTACGGAGCGGTGCCCTGGCTCGACCTGGACGACGGCTACGGCGCCTACCTGGTCGTCGAGGCCGACGGTGCGACGGGCAACGAACTCGCAGCGATGCTCTACGGGCCGGTCGACGAGATCCTGGCCGGGCGCTGAGGGTCGCAACCGGATCGTCACGTTCGGGCGGTTTGGCCGGAGCGCACCGAGGGTACCGACGGGCATGCTCAGCCGCAGCGACATCAGCCGCACGGACTCGGACACCGTCACCGAGTTGCCGGTGATCGAGTTTCCCGACCACGACCTCGGCACCGATCTCGACACCGCCGTCCATCCCTACGCCGCCGCCGAGCGCGTGCTCTCCGCCCCGTCCTGAACGCCCCGTCCTGAACCCCGCGTCCTGAACGGCGCGTCCTGGCCGGCGTGTCCTAACGAGGCGTGACGCGGCGAGGTTGGTGTTCCCAGCCGTCAGCTCGTGCCGAGATCGGTGAAGTCGCCACCGCGACCGGCGCCGCTCGCGAAGCGTCTGGCGCCGGTGATGCCCTCGGCAGCGACGATCGCCCGGCTGCCCTCCCACTCCTGGATCAGCGCCTCGCGGATCGGCAGGCCGTACGAGTTGCGCGCCGACCGGAGATCGGCGCGGACACATCGCTGCGGGAACCGTGCGATCTCGTGGGCGAGTTGCTCGGCGCGGGCACGCGACTCACCGTCGGGCACCACGTACTCGCACAACCCGATCCGTTCGCACTCGTCGGCCATCACCTGACGGCCGGTGAGGATCAGATCCAGGGCGCGGCCCTGTCCGACGAGCCGCGGCAGGCGGACGGTGCCACCGTCGATGAGAGGGACCCCCCAGCGGCGGCAGTAGACACCCATGTAGGCGCTCTCCTCCATCACCCGGACGTCGGCCCACATCGCGAGTTCCATGCCGCCCGCCACCGCCGGACCGGCGATCGCGGCGATCACCGGTTTCGAGAGTTCGAGTCGGCTCGGGCCCATCGGTCCCCGCGAGTGCCCGTCGCCGAACGCGAGGCGTTCGATGCCGTCGTCGTCGTCCGAGAGCGACGCCGCCTGCTTCAGATCCCATCCGGCGCAGAACGCGCCTCCCTCGCCCCAGAACACGGCGACCGCTGCCTCGGGATCCGCGTCGAAGGCGACGAACGCGTCGAACAGTTCGCGGGCGCTGACGGGGTCCATGGCGTTACGAGCCTCGGGCCGTGCGTGCACCACGGTCCAGACGGGCCCAGCGGTCTCGATCCGAACAGTCATGCCACCAGCTTGCACGTCGGCACACACTGATCCCGAACCGTGGGTCGAGACCGCGAGTCCGAACGGTCAGCCGGCGAACAAGTGGGTGCCGTACCAGCCCGAACCGTCGACATGCAGCCCCAGGCCGACGCGGGTCCACCTCGGGTCGAGCATGTTGCGATAGTGACCCGGGCTGTCGACCCACATCTCGTGCAGCGTCGACGCCGCGGTCTCGGGGCTCATCGCCGACTTGCTGTGCCATGCGATGTTCTCGGCGTAGTCGCCACCGCTGTGGCGGAAGCCGCTCCGCGACATCTCCTGCGACCAGGCGAGCGCCTGACCCGACATGCCCGGGTCGTAGCGGACGGGACCGACGCCGTGTGCGGCGCGGAGTTGGTTCAGCGCTGCGAGCGAGGCGCCGGCCGCGGCATCGCTCGGTGCCGGGGGAGCCGCCGGTGCCTCGATGGCCGGATCGGGGCGTGTGTCGAGCAGGCGGGCCGGGGTCAACGGGCGGTACCCGCTGCCGGCCGGGAAGAACCCGTCGATGTCGACCACCAGATGTGCCCGGGAGTG
>CAXBAZ010000284.1:0-5685 GCA_963973395.1 uncultured Acidimicrobiaceae bacterium | reverse complement strand
CGCGGCGACCATGCGCGACGCGCTGGCGAACATCGAGCTGGCGTTCGTCCGCATGAAGGCACAGAGCGGCCAGTCGACTCCCGACGACGACTGAGGCACCTGCAACGATCAGTGGTCGCCGAAGCGGCCGTGCGGGGCGGAGATCACACGTCCGGCCCGCACGACCACGTCCTCCTCCGCCAGCAACTCGATCTGTGTTCGTTCGTTGCCGGGCACCAGGCGTCCGGCCGCGTTCACCACGCGCCACCAGGGCAGGTCGAGGTCGGTCGTCGAGAGGATCCGTCCGACCAGCCGCGCCTGGCGCGGATAGCCGGCCGTTTCGGCGACGTCGCCGTAGGTCGTGACCTCGCCCGGCTGGAGCGCCATCAGCACGTCGACGATCCGCCGGGTACGTTCTTCGCCCGGCACCGTGCTCAACGCTTCTGGATGCTGCCGGCCTGGAACGTGCCGAACCTGGGGAGCCGCTGGAAGCCGACCGACCGTCCGATCTCGATCGAGCGCGAACCGTCGGCGATCTCGACCACGTGGAACAGGTACGGCCGGCCGTCGCCCGTCGTGATCGTGCCGAGACCCCGGTCGTCGGAGAACTCGGTGACGGTGCCGGTCAGCACGGCGTGTCCATCGTTTCGGGCCCGACCATCATCGCCGCGAGGGAAGCGCCAGCGACGAGCGGCACGGAGGGAGCAGTCGAAGCGAAGCGGAGACCAGTCCCGACCATCGTCAATGAATGATCTTGCTGATCGGGATCTCGAGCAGGTCGGTGGCCCCGGCTTCCGTCAGCTCGGGGATCAGGTAGTTGATCCCGGCCTTCTCGACGACGGTCTCGATCGCGTAGTCGCCGTTGGCGAGCTGGTTGACCGTCGGCGACTTCTCGGCCGGCAGCGCTGCGAGCACGGCGTCACGCCGGTCGGCGACCACGTTCAGCTTCAGCAGCACCTTGCCGCGTGCCTCGAGCGCACCGTTGAGCAGGATCATCAGCTGATCCATCGCCTTGCGCTTCTCGGGGTCGGCGAACGATTCCCTGTTGGCGACCACCTCGGTGTAGCTCGTCAGGATCGTGTCGATCACGCGGAGGCCGGCGGCGCGCAGCGCACGTCCGGTCTCGGTGATGTCGACGACACAGTCCGCGATGTCGGGGATCTTCGCCTCGCTGGCGCCGTACGAGAGCCGGACGTCGGCGCGCACGCCGCGCTCCTCGAAGAACTTCTTGGTCATCACCGGGTACTCGGAGGTGACACGGACGCCATCGGGCAGATCGGCGATCGTGCGGACGTCGGAATCGCCCGCCACCGCGACGACCACCCGCACCGGGTTGGAGGTCGCCTTCGAGTACTGCAGCTCGCCGAGACTCTCGACCCGGGCGCCGGTCTCCTCGACCCAGTCCCGTCCTGTGATCCCGAGATCGAACAATCCTTCTTCGACATACCCGGCGATCTCCTGCGGGCGGAGGATCCGCACCTCGTCGACACGCGGATCGTCGATCGTCGCCTTGTAGTCCACAGCGGACGAGCGGATCACGGTCAGATCGGCGGCTTCGAAGAGTTCGAACGTGGCTCGCTCAAGTGAGCCTTTCGGGAGGACGAGTCGCAGCACCCGGGCGAGGCTAGCGACGGATCGGGTCCCGGCGTCGCTGGGTTCGCCTCGCCGGACCTCAAGCACGGCGGGGCAGGCGTCGATACACCGGGCAGTGGATCTCCTCCCGAACTCCATGTCGTTCCGCTTCGTCGCGACGCTCGACCTCACCTCCCCCGCCGCGATCCCGGCGGGGTTCACCGGCCGCGTCCGCCTGTCGTCCGGCGGGCACCTCGACTCGGTGATGTGGTTCTCGGCCGGCGAACTCGACAACCCCGAGCCCCGTACTCCTGCCGTCGTCCGGTTCCGCGAGAACGGCAAGCCCAAGCAGGTCCGTCACTACCGGCAGGGCCGGCTCCACGACCCTGCACTCGGCCAGCCCGCTGTCGAAGGCTTCTTCGCCAACGGCAGCCGCAAATACCGGGAGCACTACCGCTACGGCCGGCGTCACGACTTCGGCGACGTGGCGGCGATCACGAAGTGGCGCAGCGACGGTTCGATCAGGACGAACCACCACTACTACGAGGGTCTGCGGATCGAACCCGTTCATCAGCGCATCGCCGGCTGAACGTGTCGTGCGACCGGTCGGGGTCGGCTCGACGCCGCGGCGGCTCAGTGTGACGTGGGATCGCTGTGGAGCAGGCGCAACGCGTGCGGGAGCACGTCGATCACGGCATCGATCTGCTCGATGGTGCCGGCGGGTGAACCGGGGGTGTTGCAGATGATGGTGCGCCCCCGCACGCCGGCGACGCCACGCGAGAGCCGGCCGAACGGGCTGACCAGCCGCATCGCCTCCGCCAGACCCGGCGCCTCGCGTTCGATGACGGCTCGGGTGCCCTCCGGGGTCTGGTCCCGGGGCGCGAAGCCGGTGCCTCCCGTCGTGACGACGAGGCCGGCGAAACCCTCGCTCATCGACGTGAGCATCGCGGCGACCTCGTCGGCGCCGTCCTGGGTGACCAGGTGATCGACGACTTCGAACCCGTTCGCTGCCAGATGAGCGGCGAGCCCGCGCCCGCCCGAGTCGTCGCGTGCGCCGTGGAACACGCCGTCGCTGACCGTGAGCACCTTGGCGTACAGCGGGGCCGCGTCGAGGCGCTGGTCGTCACGGCTCGAGGTGGTGTCGCTCATGCCGCTCGACGGTACCGAATCAGCACCATGCCATCGGTGTCGGCCTCGTGCGGCAGCACCCGCCACCCCTGGCCGAATCGCTGCCAGGTGCCGGTGGGCGGCTCACGTTGGTCGACGACGAACCCTTCGGGGACCGGATGATCGATCGACTCGGCGGCCGTCAACGTGCACACGCTGTACACCAGACGACCGCCAGGACGGACCAACGGCGCCGAAGCGGCGATGATGCGGCGTTGCAGTGCGGTCAGGTCGGCGATGTCGTCGGGCTGGATCCGCCACCGCGCGTCGGGCCGCCGGCGCAGCGCACCGAGCCCGCTGCACGGCGCGTCGATCAGCACCGCATCGAACGAACCGGGTTCGAACGGCGGGTCGGTGGCATCGGCGACCACGGCCTCGATCCCGGTCGCACCGAGCCGCTCGATGTTCTCGGTGATCAGTCGGACGCGCCCGGGCCGCGAGTCGGCGGCGACCACGTCCGCTCCGGTACCGGCCAGCGCCGTCGCCTTTCCGCCCGGGGCGGCGCAGGTGTCGAGCACGCGCTCGCCGGCCACGGCTTCGACCGCGGCGGCCACCCCCTGGGAGGAGGCGTCCTGCACGTAGCCGTCGGCGCGCACGGTCATCGATCCCGCCTCGTTCATCCGGGCGAGCGCCCGCATCGCGGCGTCCTCGCCGAGCTCGTGGACGAGCAGCCGCCCGATCCAGTCGGGGTAGCTCAGGCGGGCGAACTCGGAGGGCCAGACCATGTCGGTCGTGGAGACCTTCCGGAGCACGGCGTTGACGAACCCGCGCACCCGCTTCGGCGCCAGCGACACCGTCTCCCCGACCGCGGCGTGCGGCGGCACACCGGCGAACTCGAGCTGGTACGCGCCGAGCCGCAGCAGCGTCCGCGTCGCCGGATCGGGTGGTGCGGTGACGAATCGGTCGATCACGGCGTCGCACGCACGCCGCATCCGCGTCGTGCCGTAGACGAGTTCGGTGACGAACCGGCGATCCTGATCGGACAGTTCGGACCGTTCGAGCATCGTGCCGAGCACCAGGTTCGCGTACGCGCCGTCGGCGTCGATCCGTTTCAGGGCGTCGTACGCGACCTGGCGGGCCGTGGTCACTCGAACCACTCACCATCCGCCGGTCGGGCGCCGTTGCGCCACGCCCCGGCGTCCATGCGGGGCTTCCCGGCGGGTTGCACGACGGTCGGCACGATCTCGCCGTCGACCAGATCGGCGGCGTGGATCTTGAACCGCTCACCACGGAACGTCGTCCACGCCCCGCCGACCCGGATCAGACGATGGATCTCGTCGGCCGGCTGCGTCCAGTCGATGCGCAGTTCCGCCGGATCGATCTTGGCTGCGTAGGTCGGCGTCCCTGCCTGCCGGGTCGGTTCCCCCAGGCCCGACGCCAACGTCTCGACCAGCAGACGGCTGCCGACGTCGACCAGTTCGTGGCGGAGCTCGTCGGCCGTCGTCGTCGGTCCGATCGGCACCGTCGTCTCGGCGTACACCCCGCCCGTGTCGAGGCCCTCCTCGACCGCCATCACACCGACGCCGGTGACGTCGTCGCCCGCCAGGATCGCACGCTCGACCGGCGCTGCACCCCGCCATCGTGGCAGCAGTGAGAAGTGCAGGTTGACCATCGGGAGTCGGGCGAGCACGTGCGGCTCGATGATCCGGCCGAACGCGACCACGACGCCGAGTTCGGCGTCGGCGTCGAGCACGTCGTCGACCCGGTGCGACACCGGCAGGCCCAACCGGTGGGCCGCGGCCTTCACCGGGCTGGGCGACATGGCACTCCCCCGGCCCCGACGCTTGTCGACCCGGGTGACGACGAGCACGATCTCGTGGCCGGCGGCGGCCAGCGCCTCCAGCGGCGGCACGGCCATCTCCGGCGTGCCCAGGTAGACGAGTCTCACTGCAGACGCAGACGCCGCAAGCGCGACTCCGCCGGCTTCGGCGCGGTGGCGTCGTGCTGCAGCCGCCGATACTCCCTCATCGCTTCCTTGCGCTGGTCGGGCTGCATCCGGTCGAACATCAGGACGCCGTGGAGATGGTCGAGTTCGTGCTGGTACATGCGGGCTTCGAGTTCGTCGGCCTCGCGTTCGACGACGTTGCCGTCGATGTCGACTCCCCGCATCAACACGGTCTTCGGACGCACCATCTCGACGTAGAGGCCCGGGATCGACAGGCACCCTTCGTCGTACACCCATTCGCCATCGCTCTCGACGATCTCGGGGTTGAAGATCACCTGACGTTCACCGTCGAGGTCCCAGACGAAGATCTGCTTCTGCACGCCGATCTGCGGGGCTGCCAGCGCGATGCCGAGGTCGCTCTCGTACAGCGTCGTGAACATGTCGTCGACCAGGCGGACGAGCTTGCCGTCGACGTCGGTGATGGCCGCCGCCTTCGATTTCAGGACCGGGTCGCCGTACGTGCGGATCGAATAGGCCATGACATGGCAGGCTACCTGCGGTGTCGCATTACTTCGACGAGCAGCCGTCCGTGGGTTCCGACGTCCGGACCGTCGACGTGGCACTGCCCGACGTCGCCTTCACGATGGCGACCGACCGGGGCGTGTTCTCACACGGCCACGTCGACACCGGCACGGCGCTCCTGCTGCGCGAGGCCCCTGTCCCGCCGCCCATCGGCGACCTGCTCGACCTCGGCTGCGGTGCCGGAGCGATCGCCGTGACGCTCGCGCTCCGCAGCCCCGGGGCCACGGTCTGGGCCGTCGACACGAACGAACGTGCACGGTCGCTCACCGCGAGCAATGCCGACAGCGCCGGGGCCGGCAACGTGCGGGTGTGCGCCCCGCACGAGGTTCCGGCCGACGTGCGGTTCGCCACGATCTGGTCGAATCCGCCGATCCGAATCGGGAAGGCGGCGCTCCGAGACCTGTTGACCGGGTGGCTCGACCGCCTGACCGACGACGGTACGGCAGTGCTCGTCGTCCAGAAACACCTCGGGGCCGACTCGCTCCACCGATGGCTCGACG
>CAXBAZ010000283.1:0-5765 GCA_963973395.1 uncultured Acidimicrobiaceae bacterium | reverse complement strand
GGGGATCGGCTCACCGGTGACCTCGTCGATCCAGTAGCTCCCGTCGTCGAGCGCGGCCAACGCCGCCTCGACGGCCGTCAGGTCACGCTCGATCGCGACCAGGTCGGGTGGGGTCGGCGGAACCTCGCCGGGCCGGCTTCCGGTCGGCATCCCGGTCGGCCCGGCACTCGAGTCGTTCGCGTCGATCACCCGCTCGACGCTACCGGGTCGGAGCGATCCGAGCCGGTCGTCGGTATGCGATCGAGACCGACGGGTTCATCAGCCGATCGTCAACTCGAAGCCGAGCACCTCGGTGCGACCGGATGTCGAGCGACGGATCACCGTCTCCGCGGCCTGATCGGGAGGAGCACGTGGCGTCCGCACGATGTGAAGCGAGGGCGACCTCGACCGATGATGGCGGAATCATCGGGAGCTCGCCCTCGCACCGTCAAGTATGACGTCGTTATGCCCGGTGGGCGCCACCCGTGCCTGTTTCATCGGTCACACCGGACCCACGGCGACGCCCGGATCGGCTCTTGCCGGGCGCCGAGCGATGGGGCACACTCTGGCGGGGGCGAGTCCGAGGGGAGACGGGTTCATGTCGAAGATGCGCACGATCCGGATCGTGGTGGCGACGGCGATGGTGGCGGTGGGGGGCGCCACGACCGCTGCGACGGCCGCCGCTCCGGCGGCGTCGCCACCCGGTCCGTCCTGGGTCGTCACGATCGGCGACTCGGCGATCTCGGGCGAGGCCGGCCGCTGGGCGGGCAACACCAACATGGCGCCGTGGCGACACGACACCGGCGCCGACGCCTACTTCGACAACCCGTCGAACACCGCCGAGACCATCCCGGGGTGTCACCGATCGAAGGCCGCCGAAGTGCACATCGGCGGCGTCAACTCGTTGAATCTGGCGTGCTCGGGCGCCCGCACCTACACCCAGACCGGCACCGACTTCAAGCCGGGCCTCGACTGGTACGACGGTCCCGCCGGAAAGAGTCAGGTCGTGCAGCTCCAGGAGTTCGCGGCGACCAACGACGTCGACGCCGTGACGGTCCTGATCGGGGCGAACAACTTCGGGTTCGCCGACATCGTGCAGCAGTGCGTCACCAACTGGCTGACCTCGCCGTGGTGGTGGAAGAACTACTGCAACGACGACCGGTCGATCAGGAACCGGTTCACCTCGAGCGCCGTCGATGCCCGCACGAACGAGGTCGCGGGCGCGATCGCCAACGTGTCACAGGCGATGGCCAACGCCGGCTACACCAGCGACGACTACACCGTCATCGCCCAGACGTACTGGTCGCCTATCCCGCGCGGCAACCAGATCCGCTCCCCGGAACGCGGATGGACCCGCCAGAGCATCGGCGGCTGTGGTGTCTGGAACCGCGACGCCGACTGGGCCAACGACACCGCCGTCGTGATGATGAACCGGGCCCTGACCGACGGCGTCGTCCGCAGCGGCATCGACAACTACGTCGTGCTCGACATGTCGCGTTCGCTCGACGGCCATCGTCTGTGCGAGCAGGGCGTGGGTCTGCTCGAAGAGGTCGGCCTCGGGGCGTGGACCGATGCGGGGGCGGCGGATGTGACCGAGTGGGTGAGCCAGATCCGAACCCTCACGACCATCTTCGGGCCGTATCAGCTGCAGGAGGGGATCCACGCCAGCTACTGGGGCCAGCTCGCGATGCGCAACTGTCTCCGTCAGGCCTACAACGCCGGGGCGGTCCGTGGTGGCGCGTGCGTCAGCGCCGGTGGTGTCAATGCTGCCGGCGAACCGAACATGGCGCTGAACTGACCCCGCCCTGAACGGAGCGAACGGAGCGAACCGGGTTCGCTCCGTTCGTTCAGCGCAGGTTGCGGAGGGCGTGTTCCCGCTTGCGGCGCTTGTTGCCCCGGGCGATCGCGACGAAGGCGATGAACGCGGCGGCGAGCACGACCCACACGATCAGTGCGACCAGTGCGGCGGTGGAGAGGGGACCGGCCCAGGCGCCGCCTTCGCTCGCAGGGCGTTGCACCGTCGCGGTGTAGAGGTTCACCGACGTGCCGTCGAGCGGAGCGGTCCACTCGATGACGCCGTCGTCGACCTCGGTGCCGGTCTCCGCCGAGATCAGCTCGCCGGGCAGCGACACCCTGAACACGAACGACATCGCCTCGGAGGGAGACATCCCGCTCGCCGCGAACTCGTCGGCGAACGGCAGACCGCCGACCGCCTCGATCAGGTCGGCATCGGCGAACGACTCGAACCCGTCCGGCAGTTGCAGATCGCCGTCGATCGCGTTCGTGGTCTGTTCGTCGGCCGGTGTGCGGGCGGCCTGCATCGATGTCAGCGGAGGCCCGATGCTCGCCAGCACGTTCGCCAGCTCCAGGTGGGAGGTGAAGCCGTGGGTCAGCGTGATCGACACACTGCCGTCGGCGGCCTCGGTCGGGCCGTCGCCGTCCCAGCCGTTCGCGATGGCGTCGTCGAGCCGGAGGTCGTCGACGAGTCCGGGCACCTGGGCAATCAGCTCGGCGTCCGCGACGGCATCGAGCGTCACGACACCGGTGCCGTCCGGTTCCATCACGACGTCGACGGTCACGTCGAGGCGGCAGGCGGTCAGCGCGAGCAGGCTCACGAGAACGAGTGCGAGTCGGCGGGCCACGGCGCTCCATCATCGCAGCCGATGACGCCGCTGCACCGTCATCGACCACCTGAATTCCGATGCGCCGTAACGCTCGGTGTCTGACACCGAGCGTTACGGCGATCGGGTGTACGGCGCGGCACCGCCGGGCGTTCGTGAAACGATGGAGCGATGGAGCTCCCGGACGCCATCGCCGACGAACCCGGTCGGTTCTTCGACGGTGGCACCGATGACGAGGCTCCCCGGACGCTCCCGGCAGCTGCGTACGAGCTCTCCCGGGTGGTCGTTGCGCTCGACGGAGCGGCCGAACGCGAGTGGTTCCGGCTGCGGCGCCGGATCGGCTACCACGATCGCCACCACGGCGACCTCCTGGTACCGGCCGACTGTGCGACGTTCTACAGCGACCTCACGTCGGTGCCGGCGCTGTTCACGTGGTTGGTGCCGAAGTCGGGCGACCACCTCCCGGCGGCGCTGATCCACGACGGGCTGGTCCGCGCCGAGGGTGCGCCGCCCGACCACATCGGACCGGACATGGATCGGGTCGAGGCCGACCGCGTGTTCCGCGACGCCATGGCCGACGCCGGCACCGGGGTGGTCCGCCGCTGGATCGTGTGGACGGCGGTGACGCTGGCGACGATCTGGGCGCAGCAGGGCACGGCCGCTTCGGCCCACCTCCGCGCGTACTACCGCTGGGTGATGGCCGCGACGCTCGGGTCGATCGTGTGGCTCGGCTACCAGGCCACCGCGGACCTCGTCGACCGGTCCGGACGATGGTGGTGCACGTACGAACTCCCGTGGATCCTGGGGGACACCTGGTGGCAGGAGCTGCTCAGCGGCGCAGCGGGAGCGGTGGCCGTCCCGCTCGCGCTCAGCGTGCTGTGGGGGCGGTTCCGGCGAGCCGGAGCGATCGCAGGCGTGGCCCTCGGTGCCCTGTTCCACGTCTCGTTGGCCCTGCTGCTGCTGAGCGGGATGTACGTGCTGCTCGAGACCGCGGTCACCGACCGGTGGACCGGCGTGCGGCGTCTGCTCCGCCGGGTCGTCGCCCACTGGCGAACGATCGCAGCGGTGGCTGCGATCGCCGCAGCGGTCGTGGTGGCGTGCCTCGCGTGGTGACGCACCGTCCCCCGGCCGGCTGGGTGGCGAGGGCCGACCACGGCGGTCGCGACCGAGTTGTCCGACCGTCCGCGGTCGTCGACCGCGGACGGGGAGCGGCAGTGGGCGGCGTCAGCTCTCGTCGGTGGTGGTGTCGTCGTTGGTCGCCGTGGTGGCGAGCTCGACGGTGGCCGGTGGCACGAAGCCCTCGACGGCGTTGAACGTGAACACCTTGCGCTCGGCGTCGTCGGGGTCGGGCTCGACGTCGACGACGATGATCTCACCGGCCGAGAACGTCTTGTAGAGGATCCGTTCGGAGAGCACGTCTTCGATCTGACGCTGGATCGCACGGCGCAGTGGTCGGGCACCCAGCTGCGGGTCGTACCCGATCGTGGCGAGATGCTCCTTCGCCGCCTGGGTGACCTCGATGCCGAGACCCTGACCTTCGAGCTGGCCGACCAGCCGCTTGAGCATGAGGTCGACCATCTGGACGACTGCTTCGAGCGGATGCTCGTGGAACACGATCGTCTCGTCGATGCGGTTGAGGAACTCGGGTCGGAAGTGCGCCTTGAGAGCGTCGTTGACCTTCTCCTTCATCCGCTCGTAGCTCATCGCCGTGTCACCGGTGGTGAAGCCGACGTTCGCCTTGCGCAGATCTTGTGTGCCCAGGTTGGAGGTCATGATCAGCACGGTGTTGCGGAAGTCGACCGACCGGCCCTGCGAGTCGGTCAGACGCCCCTCTTCGAGGATCTGCAGCAGCGTGTTGAACACGTCGGTGTGCGCCTTCTCGATCTCATCGAACAGCACCACGGAGAACGGCTTGCGCCGCACGGCCTCGGTGAGCTGGCCGCCCTCTTCGTAGCCGACGTAGCCGGGGGGTGAACCGACCAGGCGGCTGACGGTGTGCTTCTCCATGTACTCGGACATGTCGAGTGTGATCAGCGAGTTGTCGTCACCGAACAGGAACTCGGCGAGCGTCTTGGCGAGCTCGGTCTTGCCGACACCGGTCGGGCCGAGGAAGATGAACGAACCACTCGGACGCTTCGGGTCCTTCAGGCCCGCACGCGTGCGGCGGATCGACTGCGACACGGCGGCGACGGCGTTCTCCTGGCCGATGATCCGCTTGTGCAGCTCGTCTTCCATGTTGAGCAACCGGGCGGTCTCTTCCTCGGTGAGCTTGTAGACGGGGATGCCGGTCCACAGGGAGAGCACCTCGGCGACGGCCTCTTCGTCGACCTCGTCGAACAGGTCGACGCCGGACGCCTTGACCTCGACCTCTTTGGCGGCCTTCTCTTCGAGGAGTGCCTTCTCCTGGTCGCGCAGGCTGCCCGCTTCTTCGAACTGCTGCTCTTCGACGGCCCGCTTCTTGGCCTCCTGCACGTCGTCGAGCTTGCGCTCGAGCTCGCGCAGGTCGGGCGGGGTCTGCATGCGCTTGATGCGCAGACGCGAACCGGCCTCGTCGATCAGGTCGATCGCCTTGTCGGGCAGGAACCGGTCGCTGATGTAGCGGTCGGCGAGGTTGGCGGCGGCCACCAGCGCCTGGTCGGTGATCGTGACCCGGTGGTGCGATTCGTACTGATCGCGGATGCCCTTGAGGATCTCGATCGTGTGGGCGAGCGTCGGCTCGTCGACCTTGACCGGTTGGAATCGGCGTTCGAGCGCAGCGTCCTTCTCGACGTGCTTGCGGTACTCGTCGAGCGTGGTGGCGCCGACGGTCTGGAGTTCACCGCGGGCCAGCATCGGCTTGAGGATCGAGGCCGCGTCGATCGCGCCCTTGGCGGCGCCGGCACCGACGAGCGTGTGGATCTCGTCGATGAACAGGATGATGTCGCCGCGCGTCTTGATCTCCTTGAGCACCTTCTTGAGGCGTTCCTCGAAGTCGCCGCGGTAGCGCGAGCCGGCGACGAGTGCGCCGAGGTCGAGCGTGTAGAGCTGCTTGTCGTGCAACGTGTCGGGCACGTCGTTGTTGACGATCATCTGGGCGAGACCCTCGACGATCGCCGTCTTGCCGACGCCGGGCTCACCGACGAGCACCGGGTTGTTCTTGGTGCGCCGCGACAGGATCTGCATGAC
>CAXBAZ010000282.1:0-5769 GCA_963973395.1 uncultured Acidimicrobiaceae bacterium | reverse complement strand
CGACGGTTCTTGATCTTGCGCCAGTTGGGCGAACGTTTGCCGGGCACGTAGGTGGAACCGAGCCGCTTGGCCATCACACCTTCGAGCCCCTGCTCGTCGGTCGCGGCCAGCAGCGCTGCGCCGTCGCCCACGCGGTGCGCCGGTACGAGCCAGCTGTCACCGGGTTCGACGAGCTGTTCGAGCAGCCGTCTCCGGTCCTCGTACGGCAGACCGATCGTGTCGTGGTCACCGACGCGCAGCACGTCGAACAGGTAGAGCGCACCCGGTCGCTCGTGTCGTTGCACCAGCTCGAAGCGTGGCCGGCCGTCGTCGCCCAGCACCACGAACTCCGCGTCGAGCACGGCCACGTCGGCATGGACACCGGTCGGCAGTTCGGCGAGTTCGGGGTAGGTGGCGGTCACGTCGTGCAGGTTCGTCGACTGCAGCCGGACACGATCGCCGTCGACGAACGCGAGCGTGCGATAGCCGTCGTACTTGATCTCGTACGCCCACTCGTCGTCGTTCGACGGCAGGTCGCCGAGTCGGGCCTTCATCGGCTCGACCGGGAAGGTCAGCGCCACGGGCTCATCTCGGCAGGTGGTCGGACAGGATGCCGGCCTCGGCGAGTGCGGTGATGTCGGTGTCGGACATGCCGAGGTAGTGGCGGAGCACGTCGGCGTTGTCCTCGCCGCGGTAGCGGGGCTCGCCGGTGACCCCGACCCCGGGCGCGTCGCTGAACTTCCACGGTGCGTTGGGTACCCGGATCCGGCCGCCGCCGCGATCGTCGACCGAGACGACCACCTTGCGCTCGCGTGCCCAGTCGGAGTCGCACACGTCGGACACCGAACGAACGGCGCCCACGGCGAGCTTGTACTTCGCGCATTCGTCTTCGAGTGCCTCCGCGTCGGGCATGGTGGCGGCGAACTCCGCGATGTACCGCTCGAGGTCGGCGATGTTCTCCTGTCGGTCCGCCACCGTGGCGAAGCGGGGGTCGTCGGCCAACTCGGGCCGTCCGATGATCGCCACGTAGATCTCGAAGTTGCCCTTGGCCGCCGGGTTCCCGGCGATCGCCACGGCGTCGCCGTTGCCCACGGTCACGACCGGCTGGTGCTCGTTGCCGAAGCTGCGCACCCAATTCGGGTCGATGTCGTCGTCCCAGAGGGCGTCGTGCACGTGCTCGTTGACGTACAGCATCACCTGCGCCATGGCGATGTCGATCCACTGGCCGCGTCCGGTGCGTTCGCGCTGGTAGAGCGCGGCGAGCACGCCGGCGGCGGCGTCGAGGGAGGTGTAGACGTCGGCGTGGCTGTGGCGATCGGTCCGGTAGACGCCGCCTCGGCCGTGGTCGCCTTGCGACTTCGTCAATCCGGTCTCGGCCTGCACGACCGGGGCGTACGCCCGCCGGTCCTTCCACGGGCCGGTCGCCCCGTAGCCGGTGATCGACGCGTAGACGATGCGCGGGTTGCGGGCGGCGACGGCGTCGTAGTGCAAGCCGAAGCGTTCCATCACGTCGGGGCGGAAGTTCTCGACCAGGATGTCGGCGCGCTCGCAGAGCTGCATCGCGAGCTCGCCACCCTCCGGCCGTCGGAGGTCGATGCTGACCGACAGCTTCCCGGTGTTCTGCTGGGCGTAGTACGACGGCATGCCGTGACGGCGCGGGGCCGTGAAGCGGGTGACGTCGCCCGCAGGCGGTTCGACCTTGATCACGGTCGCCCCGAGGTCGCTGAGCATGCGTGTGCAGTGGGGGCCGGACAGGACTCTCGTGAAGTCGGCGACGACGAGTCCGTCGAGCGGTGTATCCATCGGGCCATCGTTGCCGATCGGTGACGAGCACGAGGAACGGGACAACGGAGAATCGGAGTGGTGTCGACGTGGCGAGATCAACTGATTGCGAACGCAAGGAAAAACCGTCCCGTCGGCGTAGACTGCCCGCATGGCCTCACCGATCCTGCAGACGATGCCACTCGGCTTCCAGTGGCAGACCGTCGACCCGTTCCTCTTCTGCGTCCACCACCTCGACCGGTATCCGGCCGGCACGGCCGAGCTCGGCCCGGCGGCGTCGTTGGCGGGCCGCCCACTCGGCCAGGACTTCGAACCCACGGACGGTTGGCGGATGTACCACGGTCAGGTCGTTCCCGGCTTTCCGGCCCATCCCCATCGTGGGTTCGAGACCGTCACCTATGTGCGCCAGGGTCTCGTCGACCACTCCGACTCGCTCGGTGCTGCCGCCCGCTACGGCCGTGGAGATGTGCAGTGGATGACCGCCGGGAGCGGCATCGTGCACAGCGAGATGTTCCCACTGCTCGACCGTGACGCACCGAACACGACCGAACTGTTCCAGATCTGGATCAATCTGCCGGCCGCCGACAAGATGGTCGACGCCCACTTCTCGATGTTCTGGGACCGCGACATCCCGCGCCACGTCGTCACCGACGACGAGGGTCGAACCGTCGAGGTCACCGTCATCGCCGGATCGCTCGCCGACGCCCAGCCGCCGGCACCGCCTCCTGCTTCCTGGGCGTCGCGCGCCGACGCCGACGTGTCGATCTGGCACGTCGTGATGGAGGCGGGCACGACCTGGACCCTGCCGCGGGCGGCCTCCGAGGAGACGGTGCGGACCCTCTACGTGTTCGACGGCGACGGCGTGCGGATCGCGGACGAACTCGTCGCCGGTTCGACCGGTGCCGTCGTCGACCCGACCGTCGACGTCGAACTGTCGGCCGACGGACGTGTCGAGATCCTCATGCTCCAGGGTCGCCCACTGGGCGAGCCGGTGGCCCAGTACGGACCGTTCGTGATGAACACCCGCGCCGAGATCCAGCAGGCGTTCGACGACTACCAGCGCACCCGCTTCGGTGGGTGGCCGTGGGATCGTGACGACCCCGTCCACGGCCCGTCCGGTGAGCGCTTCGCGCGGCACGCCGACGGCGCGACCGAGACCGCCGACGCCGCCTGACCGCTCCGGTCGGCGCAGCCGCGCCCCGTGTCAGTGGCTGTGGTGGTCGGAGTTCTCGACGACGCGGCCGGCGACGATCGGCAGCATCTTCGCGGCGATCGTCGGCACCCGGGTCAGCAGCGTGCTGAACTCGCGCCCGTCGATGTGCAGCACGACGACGTCGGTCTTCGCCGTGACGGTCGAGTTGCGGGCGGAGTGGGCCAGCAGCGCCATCTCGCCGACGAAGCCACCGGCGCCGACGTCGGCGATGTGGGTGCCGCCCTTGGTCACCTCGACGGTGCCGTCGATCAACACGTACATCTCGTGGGCCCGGTCACCTTCGGTCATGAGCACGCGGCCGGCCGAGAAGTCCAACTCGGTGGCCGTCATGCCGACGGCGTCGAGTTCCTTCGCGTCGAGGCTCGCGAACAGCGGGACCTCCCTGAGATGTTCATGATGCGACTTCTTCGCCACGTGCGCCCCCTTGTGCGTGTTGTCCGGAACTCTAGACGGTGCGAACCCCGCCCGCCGCGTGCCTGCGATGCGCAGGGCTCGACCGGGCCGGTCAGACAGTGTCGGTCAGATCAGTGTCGGTCAGATCACTGTCGGTCAGATCAGTTGTGTCGCTCCGCCGTCGACGACGAAGATCTCGCCGCTCGCGTACTTGTTGCGGACCAGGGCGAGCACGGCCTCCGCGCAGTCGTCGGGTGTCGCCGATCGTGGGATCGGGTTGCGGGCCGCCATCGCCTGGTGCTGATCGTCCCAGTCGCTGGTCCACGGCGTGGCGACGAGGCCGGGTGCGACGGCGTTGAAGCGCGTCGGCCCGTACGACTTCGCGAGCAGGCGTGTCATCTGGTTCAGCGCCGCCTTCGACATCGAGTAGGCCATCGACGAGCCGACCGGTCGGATGCCGGCGATCGACGTGATCGTCACGACGTTGCCGTCCTCGACCTCGCGGAGGTGCGGGATCGCGGCCTTGGTCAGCCACCACGTGCCGAACACGTTGACGTCGAACGTGCGCTCGAACACCTCGTCGGTGAGCGCATCGAGGTCGCCGTGGTCGATGCGGGTGGTCCAGCCCGCATTGTTGACGAGCACGTCGAGATGGCCGTAGCGCTCGATCACTCGGTCGACGAGCGCACGCGACTGTTCCCGATCGCTGATGTCGGCCTGCACGTACATCGCGTCGTCACCGAGCTCGTCGGCGATCCGCTCGCCGGCTTCGACCGACGATGCGGAGTTCACCACGACCGAGGCGCCGAGCGCAGCGAATCGACGGGCGACGGCCTCACCGATCCCGCTCGAGGAACCCGTGACCACGACGACCCGACCTGTGAACTCCGACATGGAGCGAGACCCTACGTGGCGCGAGCGGCGGACGACGATGCCGGTCGTTGCCGAACGCGTCGTCGAGCGTGGGGCACCGGAAGGTGCCCCACGGTCAACGGTGTGGGAGAGGCCGCAGCAGCGTGTGGTCGGCGCCGAGCTGGGCCCAACGTGAGTATCCGAACGACACCACACACGAGCCGACGGACGTCCGCCGAACCGTCGACTCGCCGCCTGTGTGATGCGGTTCGAACACATGTGCCGTGCACCCGGTCGGTTCCAGGTTCCCGTGAGGATGTCGGCCGAATCGGGCGACGTTCGACGTGGTGGACGGCATGGCAGCATCATGCGCCCGCTGTCGAGGCCCCGCAGCGTCTCCGGACCCGACCGCCTGGGTATTCGTACCCAGTCGCCCGACCCTGCGCCGCCGCCGTGCGCCGGCCGGGGCGACATTGGTGCTCGGCCGGGACATGACCCATGATGGGCGGTGATGGGGAACCACGAGCTCGCCGAGTCGAGCTGGCTGAGCGCCACCGACCTCGGGCAACTGCGCCAGTTGGGAACGCGACGCGCCCTGCCCGCCGGTGCGACCCTCTTCGTCGAGGGCGACGACCCGTACGACCTGATGATCATCGAGTCCGGTGACGTCAAGCTCGTCACCACTGCGCTGAACGGCAACGAGACCCTGCTCGACGTCCTCGGCGCGGACGAAGTGCTCGGCGAGCTCTCGGCCATCGACGGCACGTGCAGGTCGGCGACAGCGGTGGCGCTCACCGCCGTCGAGTTGACGTCGATCCCGGTCGACCGTTTCCTCGCGTTCCTCCATGAGCACCCGGCGTCGATGGGAGCCCTCCTCGCCGTGACCGTGCGACGGCTCAGGCTGGCCAATCGACGCCAACTCGAGTTCACCACCTCCGATGCACTCGGACGGGTGTGCGCTCGCATCGACGAACTCGTCGACCGCTACGGCACCTCGGACGAACCGCACCGGGTCCACATCGATCTGCCGATCACGCAGACCGAACTCGCCCAGTGGTGCGGGCTGTCACGCGAAGCGGTGGTGAAGGCGCTTCGGAAATTGCGCGACCTGCGTTGGATCGACACCACCGACGGTGCGGTGACGGTGCTCGATCGCGATTCGGTGCGCACCCGCGGCCAGCTCTAGCACCCGGTCGGTCAGGCCGGATCGAGCCACCTGGACAGCACCTCGGCCGTGCGGCAGAGGTCGTCGATCGCGACCGACTCGGTCGCCTGATGTGCGTCGTCGATCGAGCCGGGGCCGAACACCGCCATCTCCGTCGCGAAGCCCGAGTACCGAAGTGCGTTCGTGCCGAACGGTGCCACGGTCGGCACGGTGCCGGCCCACGATGCGAGGCCGTCGACCAGCCGCGTGTCGGCCGGCTGGTAGAACGCCGGGGTGCCGACGTTGCCGTCGGGTCCGGGTTCGAGCGCCGATTCGATCCGGACCGGGAGCGGACAGGCATCGGTGGCGAGCGCCGCGAGGTCGTCGAACACCTGCTGGGCGTCTT
>CAXBAZ010000281.1:0-5777 GCA_963973395.1 uncultured Acidimicrobiaceae bacterium | reverse complement strand
GTCCAGGCGTCGACGTCGACGAGTCCACGTTCGGTGAGCACGGCGAGCACCCCGTCGAACTCCCGGGCCAGCGTGGCGTTCTGGTGCTGGATGCGCCGCTCCAGGTCGGCGACCTCACGCGCGACACGGTCGGCCTGCCCGGCGGCCTTGAGACGCTCGCGCAGATCGGGGTCGTGTTCGACCGGGTGCTCCGACGAGCCGGCCGGCCCGGCGTCGGCTCCGTGTCGTTCGGCCCAGGAGTCGTCGTCGTGCCGTGGTGGTCGCGGCCGGAGCTTGGCGCGCTTGACCCGCAACCCGACCTCGGCGCGGTAGTCCTTGCGGTTGGGCGAGTACGTGCCGGGGAGCACCACGCTGCCCAGCTGCTGCGGCGGCCGGTCGAAGTCGTCCCCGACCAGCTGGATCGATCGACCCGACGGAGTGATCGCCGTGAGCCGCAGGCCACTCGAACGATGTGCCGTGGCCACCACCGCGACCGGACCGTGGTCCTTCCCCTTCGACGCGTGGATGATCGCACCCGGGCGCAATGCCGCCATCGCGAGCTCGATCGGATCGTCGCGCCGGGTCGGGCCGTCCGGCGTGTCGACGAGCGCGCGGTACTCGTCGATGTCGCCGAACGGGCTCGTCGCCGACGCCCGGAGCGACTCGAGCCGCTCGCGCTGGCGCTGGAGCCGCCGCTCGGTCCGTACGACGTCGCGATCGGCCTGGAACTGTGCGAACGAGAGGGTGAGGAGCTGCCGTGCGGTCACGGCGTCGTACGTCCGGACGAGGTTCGCGGCCATGTTGTACGTGGGCCGGAAGGCCGATCGCAGATGGAAGCTCTTGCTCATCGCCAGTTCGGCAGCCTGGTCGAACCGCACGAACGGGCTCCACAGCACGACCGCCGTGCCCAGCTCGTCGATGCCGCGCCGGCCGGCGCGGCCCGTCAGCTGCGTGTACTGGGCCGGCGACAGCGATTCGTGGTGATCGCCGGTGAACTTCGTGAGCTTCTCGATGACGACGCTGCGGGCAGGCATGTTGACGCCGACGGCGAGCGTCTCGGTGGCGAACACCACCCGGATCAGGCCCTCGACGAAGCAGCGCTCGACCACCTCCTTGAAGGGCGGCACCATGCCGGCGTGGTGGGCGGCGATCCCGGCTTCGAGCTGGGTCATGAACTGGGCGTGGCCCAGCACGTCCAGGTCTGCCGTGAGCAGCCCGCCCAGCCGCTCGTCGGCGATCTCCCGCACCCTGGCCCGTTCGACGTCGTCGGTGAGCCGCAGACCGGCGTCGACGCACATCCTCGCCGCCTCGTCGCACTGGGCCCGGCTGAAGATGAAGTAGATCGCAGGGAGCAGATCCCGCCCGTGGAGGGTCTCGACCGTTTCGATCCGGGTCGGCGTGGCGAGCTTGCGGGTGCCGCTCCCCTTCACGTTCCGTTCGTGGCGCCGACTCCGGCCGTGCCGGACGCCGCTGGCGTCGAGACGCACGGCATCGTGGTTCGGGCCGCCGTCGACGATCGTGGGCACCAGCCGGAGCCGGTCGTTGGTGCGATCGGCCACGAAGTACATGTTGTCGAGCTGGACCGGGCGCTTGGCCTCGACCACCGCGGTGGTCGGCCCGCGCACGGTGCTGATCCACTCGGACAGCTCGTCGGCGTTGCTGACGGTCGCCGACAGACAGACGAGTTGTACGTGCTGCGGCAGGTGGATGATCACCTCCTCCCACACGGGCCCCCGGTACGTGTCCTGCAGGAAATGGACCTCGTCGAGCACGACCACGGCCAGATCGTCGAGGTCACGGCCGCCGTAGATCATGTTGCGCAGCACCTCGGTCGTCATCACGACGACCGACGCGTCACCGTTGATCGAGTTGTCGCCGGTCAGCAGCCCCACCCGGTTCTCGCCGTGGATCTCGGTCAGGTCACGGAACTTCTGGTTGGAGAGCGCCTTGATCGGGGCGGTGTAGAACGCTCGCCGACCGGTTCGCAACGCGACCTCGACGCCGTACTCCGCCACCACTGTCTTGCCGCTGCCGGTGGGCGCGGCGACGATGACGTGTCGACCGTCGTCGAGCGCGTCGAGTGCGTCGAGTTGGAACTGGTCGAGATCGAACGAGTAGCGGGCGAGGATGTCGTCCCGATCGGGTCGCACCATGTCAGTGTGGTCCTCCGTCAGTGTGGTCCTCCGCTGCCGGCACCGCTCAGGTGGCCTCGGCTCGGGCCCGGCGTCGCTGCACGACCCGTCCGATCAGGATCGCGACGAAGTACAGCACGACCATCGGAACCGACAGGGCGAGCAGCGAGATCGGGTCGCCGGACGGGGTGATCATCGCGGCGACGAGGAACGTGCCGACGATCGCGTACCTCCAGGCGCCCAGCAGCATCTGCGGCGTCAGGACGCCGAGCAGCTGCAGGAAGACCAGCATGACGGGGATCGTGAACCCGACCCCGAACGCGACCACCATCAGGGTCACCAGGCGGATGTAGGCCGTGACCTGGAAGACCTGGTCGACGTCGCTGCCGGCCCAGTCGATCAGGAACTCGAGTGCCCGACCGAGCGTGGAGAACGCGATCAGGCCACCGGTGAGGAACAGCACGACCGACGAGGCGACGAAACCGATCGCGTAGCGCTTCTCCGACTTGTGCAGCGCTGGGACGACGAACTTCCAGATCTGCCAGAGCAGGACCGGGAGCGCGAGGATGATGCCACCGTAGAAGGCCACCCGGAGCCGGGTGGTCAACCCCTCGACCGGATCGAGGATGAACAGGTCGACCTGATCGGCGGCAGGATCGTACGACTCACCGCAGTAGCCCTCCTCCCGGCGGCGGCAGAGATCGAGGTACGGCTGGATCAGCCAGCCGAGCACGGTGTCGTAGAACGCCACCACGACCACCGCTCCCATGAGGACGGCCAGGCCCGAGCGGATGATGCGCATGCGCAGTTCGCCCAGGTGCTCGAACAGACTCATGGGCGCCGTGGGGTCGGGCTTCGCCGACCGGCTGAATCGGCTCATCGAGTCGTGTCGGTCTCGTCGTCGGCGGGCACCCGGTCAGGCCCGGAGTCGTCGACCCGCGGATCGCCGACGGGCGGATCGTCGTCGGCAGAACTCGCGTCGACTGCGCTCGACCGCTCGTCCGCGAACGGTGCGGACTTCGAATCGGCGGCCTCACCGGGACCGGTGTCGAACGTTGGGGCGTCGTCGGTCGGCTTGGCGTCGGGGTCGGCGGGCGCCATCGGCGCCATCTCGCCGGACTTCGGCTTCTCCTGGCGCGTGCCGTCCTGCAACTTGGTGAAATCGGCCGAATCGCGCAGCACGTTCGCCGTTTCGCGGACCTCCCGCAACGGTTCGTCGACGGCGGCGCGGAACTCGCTCTGGAAACCGGACGACATCTTCTTCAACTCGGCGTACGCCTGGCCCATCTTGCGCATCGCATCGGGCAACTTCTCCGGGCCGAGCACCACGAGCGCAAGCAGCAGCACGATGATGATCTCGCTGCCCTGGAGGTTGAACACGGAGCGAAGTCTACGAGGCTGGCAGGATGGGAGCGCGTGCAGCAGCGACTCCCCTCACTCCTCGACCCGCCGATCACCTTCGCCCACCGGGGCGCCAGGGCGTATGCCCCGGAGAACACGATCGAGTCGTTCGCGCTCGCGTTGAAGCTCGGGGCGACCGGCCTCGAGAGCGACGTGTGGGTCACCGCCGACGGCGTCACCGTCCTCGACCACGACGGTGAGATCCGAGTCGGGCGGTTCAGGCGACGGCCGATCGGCGAGCTGCGTCACGACGAGCTCCCGGCTCACATCCCCACACTCGCCGAGCTCTTCGATGCGTGCGGCACCGACTATCAGCTCTCGCTCGACCTGAAGGGCCCCGGCACGGGTGACGCGGTCATCCGGGTCGTTCGCGAGCACGCTCCCGACCTGCTCCCGCGGCTCTGGTTGTGCCACCACGAGCTCGACACCCTGTCCCGACTCCGTCACCTCGACGACGACGTGAAGCTGGTCGACTCGACCCGCCTCCACCGGATCGACGAGGGCCCAGAACGTCGGGCCGCGCGTCTGGCCGACCTGGGCATCGACGGCATCAACCTCCGCAAGGCCGATTGGAACGGCGGTCTGGTCGCGCTGTTCCACCGCTTCGAGCGCACTGCGTTCTCCTGGGACCTCCAGCACGAGCATCTGCTCCGGCCTGCGTTCCGCATGGGTATCGACGGCGTCTACAGCGACTACGTCGACCGCATGGTCGACGCCTTCAACGAGGAGATCGGTTCGACCGGTTAGAGCCACTGCCACGACGTGCGCGGCCAGAACACGACGAAGGCACGACCCACCAGGTCGTCGAAGGCGATCGTGCCGAGCGCCCGGCTGTCCTGCGACCCCGACCGGTTGTCGCCCATCACGAAGACGTGCCCCGCCTCGACCACCTGCGCCGGGATCGGCTGCCCGCACCTGCCGGGCGTCACGACGGCCGGATCGAGGTAGGGCTCGCTGAGCCGCTGTGCGGGCACCGAGTCGGTCGGGTCCTCGTCGATGTAGACCTCGCAGTTCTCCATCCGGATCTCTTCGCCGGGCAGCGCGATCACCCGCTTGATCAGGTCGCGTTCGGAGGTGCCCGTCAACTCGTGCAGCACGACGACGTCACCCCGGTTCGGATCGTGCAGGCGATACGACATCTTGTTCACGAACACCCGATCGCCGGTGTCGAGCGTGGAATACATCGACGTGCCCTCGACGACGAAGTGAGCCAGCAGAAAGGTGCGGACCAGCACCGCCACGAGCAGTGCGACGCCCACGACGACCACCCAGTCGAAGAAGGCGCGGGCGCCCGGTGGGAGACCACTCGTGCGCTCGTCGCGTGCGGGCACGGTCGTGACCGGCACGGTGTCGACCTGGCGGTCGGAGGGGGCGTCGGAGAGCTCGGTCACAGCTGCGTCACGGTACCCGAGCCGAACGCCGGTTCGGCGTCAGCGTCGGGTCAGAGCGATTCGATGAGCTTTTCGACCCGTTCGTCGCGGCTCTTGAACGGGTCTTTGCACAACACCGTGCGCTGCGCCTGATCGTTGAGCTTCAGGTGCACCCAGTCGACCGTGTAGTCGCGGCGCCGCTCCTTCGCCCGCTTGACGAACTCGCCGCGCAGCCGGGCGCGGGTCGTCTGCGGCGGCACGTCGACGGCCGTGTCGATGTCGGCATCGACGCACACCCGTTCGACCAGGCCTCGGTCCTGCAGCTTGTAGAACGGGCTCCGCACTCGCGAGACGTCGTGGTACTGGAGGTCGAGCAACTGGACCCTCGCATGGCCGAGCGACAGGTCGTGTCGTTCCCGGAACGCCTCCAACAGCTTGTACTTGATCACCCAGTCGACCTCGCGGTCCAGCTTGAGCGGATCGTTCTCGAGCTGGGTCATGCAGTGCTCCCACATCTCCAGCGCCCGCTGTTCGAGCGGCGGGAAGCCGTGGCTGTCGGCATACCGCAGGGCACGGTCGAGATACTCCCGTTGGATGTCGAGGGCGCTGACCTCACGGCCGTTGGTCAGACGTACGGTGCGGCGGCAGGTGATGTCGTGGCTGATCTCCCGGATCGCCCTGATCGGGTTCTCCAGGGTCATGTCGCGCAGCACCACGTTGTTGTCCTCGAGCATCCGCAGCATGCAGGCGGCCGCGCCCACCTTGAGGAAGGTGGCGTACTCGCTCATGTTGGAATCGCCCACGATCACGTGCAGCCGACGGTACTTCTCGGCGTCGGCGTGCGGCTCGTCGCGGGTGTTGATGATCGGCCGCGAGCGGGTGGTGGCGCTGCTGA
>CAXBAZ010000280.1:0-5805 GCA_963973395.1 uncultured Acidimicrobiaceae bacterium | reverse complement strand
GATGGTACGGTCGGCTGCCATGCGGCCGTGGCCGACGCACTCCTCGGTCCGGCTCGCTGAGCGACGAGCGTCATGCGGCTGACACCCCACGAGCAGGACCGGCTGCTGATCCACACGGCAGCCGACGTCGCACGGGCTCGGCGGGCACGAGGACTCCGTCTGAACCACCCCGAAGCGGTGGCCGTCCTGAGCGCCTGGGTGCTCGAAGGCGCCCGCGACGGTCGCAGCGTCGCCGACCTGATGCAGGCCGGCCGACACGTGCTGACCGGCGACGACGTGATGGACGGGGTCGCAGCGATGATCCCCGAGATCCAGGTCGAGGCGACGTTCCCCGACGGCACCAAACTCGTCACGCTCCACGGCCCGATCCAGCCGGGCGCCTCGGGTTCCGACAGGCTCGTACCCGGGGCGGTTCGCGGTCCCGACGACATGATCGAGATCAACGCCGGCCGACCCGTGACCACACTGCGTGTCGAACATCGCGGCGATCGCCCGGTGCAGGTCGGGTCGCACTACCACTTCGCCGAGGCGAACGACGCGCTGGTGTTCGACCGCGGCGCCGCCCGCGGGCAGCGCCTCGACATCCCCGCCGGCACCGCCGTCCGTTTCGAACCGGGCATCGACGTCGACGTCGATCTCGTGCCGTTCGCCGGTGCCCGCATCGTCGCCGGTCTGCGCGGGGCGGTCGCCGGACCGGTCGATCGAGCCACCGACGATCCCGATGCCCTCGAGGATGGTGCCCGATGAGCTACGTCAGCCGGTCCCGGTACCGCGCGCTGTTCGGCCCGACGACCGGTGATCAGATCCGTCTCGCCGACACCGATCTGTGGATCGAGGTCACCGACGATCACTGCGTCGGCGGTGACGAGGCGGTGTTCGGCGGTGGCAAGGTGATCCGCGAGTCGATGGGGCAGTCCACGCGCACCCGCGCCGACGGTGCACCCGACCTCGTCATCACCGGTGCGGTCATCCTCGATCACTGGGGTGTCGTGAAGGCCGACATCGGTGTCCGCGACGGACGCATCGTCGGCATCGGACGCGCCGGCAACCCCGACACGATGGATGGCGTCCACCCCCGGCTGGAGATCGGCCCGTCGACCGAGATCCTCGCCGGCAACGGCAAGATCGTGACCGCCGGGGCGATCGACTGCCATGTCCACCTGATCTGTCCACAGCTGTTCGACGAAGCGCTCGGCTCGGGCATCACGACGATCATCGGCGGCGGCACGGGCCCGGCCGAGGGCACCAAGGCGACGACGGTCACCGGCGCCTGGCACCTCGAGCGGATGCTCGAAGCGCTCGACCACTGGCCGATCAACGTGGCGCTGCTCGGCGCCGGCAACACGGTGAACCACGATGCCCTGTGGGAGCAGCTGCGGGCGGGCGCTTCCGGATTCAAGTTGCACGAGGACTGGGGCACCACGCCGGCGGCGATCGACGCGTGCCTGAGCGTCGCCGACGAGTCGGGGGTGCAGGTCGCGATCCACACCGACACGCTGAACGAGGCGGGCTACGTGGAGAGCACCCTCGCCGCGATCGCCGGCCGTTCGATCCACACGTTCCACACCGAGGGCGCCGGCGGCGGCCACGCCCCCGACATCATGACCGTCGCGTCGCACCCCAACGTGCTGCCGTCGTCGACCAACCCGACGCGGCCGCACACGGTGAACACCGTCGACGAGCATCTCGACATGTTGATGGTGTGCCACCACCTCAACCCGGCGGTGCCGGAGGACCTCGCGTTCGCGGAGAGCCGCATCCGTCCGTCGACGATCGCGGCCGAGGACATCCTCCACGACATGGGCGCGATCTCGATGATCGGCTCCGACTCGCAGGCGATGGGCCGCATCGGTGAGGTCGTGCTGCGCACGTGGCAGACGGCCCACGTGATGAAGGTCCGTCGCGGTCGCGTCGACTCCGAGCCCGCCGACAACCTCCGCGCCCGCCGATACGTCGCCAAGTACACGATCTGCCCGGCGACCGCCCACGGCCTGCAGCGCGAGGTCGGATCGGTCGAGGTCGGCAAGCTGGCCGACCTCGTCCTGTGGGACCCGGCCTTCTTCGGCGTGCGACCCCACGTCGTCGTGAAGGGCGGCATGATCGCATGGGCGACGATGGGCGACGCGAACGCGTCGATCCCGACGCCACAGCCCGAGCTGCCCCGGCCGATGTTCGGCGCCGCACCGGCGGTGGCGCCCGGCGTGTCGGTGGCATGGGTGTCGGCGGCCGCCCTCGACGACGGGCTCCCGGCCCGGGTGCGGGTCGAGCGCGAGCTGGTGCCGGTCGCGGACACCCGCTCGGTCGGCAAGTCCGACATGCCGCTCAACGACGCCCGACCGGACATCGCCATCGATGCCGACACGTTCGCGGTGCGGATCGACGGCGAACTGACCGTCGAACAACCTGCGACCGAACTCCCGATGGCACAGCGCTACTTCCTGTTCTGACCATGGAACCCGCCGTCCTGCTGCTCGCCGACGGGCGCTTCCCTGCGGGCGGTCACGCCTACTCGGCCGGGGTCGAGTCGGCCGTCGACGTCGGCGACGTACGCGACCTGGCCACACTCGAGCGCTACCTCGAGGGTCGGCTGGCCATCGGGGTGGGCGAGGCGGCGTTCGCTGCGTCCGCCGTCGGAGCCGTGGCCGAACGCGACCGCGACCGGATCGCCGAGCTGGACGACGAGTTCGACGCACGCGTGCTGTCGCCACGTCTGCGCACGGTCGGTCGCCGACTCGGTCGCCAGATGGTCCGCGCCGCGGTCGTCGTGTGGCCGAGCGCCGAGCTGATCCGGCTCCCCCGGATGCGGCCGCCGTGTCGATGCACCACCTCGCGGCAGCGGTGTGCACCGCCGGGGTGCGGCTGCTCGGTCTCGACCCACTCGCGGTGGCCGCGGTGCAGGCGCGTTCACTGAGCCGGTGCACGCCGATCGCGGCCGATGTCGCCGGGTGGGTCACAGCGTCGCCGGCCGACCTGCCGGCGCTCGGGGGATCTCTGACCGAGATCCTCGGAGAGATGCACGGCGAGTGGGACGCCCGCCTGTTCGTCGCATGAGCTCCATCCCACACCACCCGCCGACCGGATGGGGTCAGACCCCGTCCGGCCGTGTCCCACGAAAGGTCGCACCATGAGTCCACCACACGAGATCGACGTCGACGGGCTGCACCGCCACCTCCACACACCTGCCGGGCCGGCTGCCCCCGGTTCGGGCCCGGGGGAGCGCCCGCTGCGGATCGGCATCGGTGGACCGGTCGGCAGCGGCAAGACGACGTTGGTCGGCGCGCTGTGCACGCTGCTGCGCGACCGGTACTCGGTCGTGGTCGTCACCAACGACATCTTCACCAGCGAGGACGCAGAGGCGTTGCGGGCGTCGGCGGTGTTGCCCGAGGACCGGATCGCCGCGGTCGAGACCGGCTGTTGCCCCCACACTGCGATCCGCGACGACATCGCCGCCAGGCGGCGTGCCCACGAGCCGGTCGACATCACGCTCGTCGAGTCGGGCGGCGACAACCTGACGGCGATCTTCAGCCGCGGCCTCGTCGATCGGCAGATCTTCGTGATCGACACGGCGGGTGGCGACGACGTGCCGCGCAAGGGTGGGCCGGGCGTCGCACTGGCCGATCTGCTCGTGATCAACAAGATCGATCTAGCGCCCTACGTCGGCGCCGACGTCGGACGGATGGAGTCCGACGCGGCCGAGCGCCGTTCGGGACGTCCGGTCATGCCGATCTCGATCGTCGACCCCGACGGGGCGGCAGGCGTGGCCGAGTGGGTCGAGACCAGCGTGGGCAGCTGGCGGGCGGGCGTGTCGCCGTGAGCCTGCGGGCGCATGCCGGGCTGCTGTCGGGCGACCCCATCCGTGCCTGGGTGCTGGTCGCCGGTTCCGCCGCCTCGCCGGTCGGCGGCGACCGGCTGTCGCTCGACGTGGTCGTCGGAGCGAGAGCGACGCTCGACCTCGGCACGGTCGCGGCGACCATGGTCTGGCCGGGTGCGGAACCCGGTCGATCGACGATGTCGACCTCGTGTGTGGTCGGGGAGGGAGCGCACCTCGACTGGCGACCCGAACCGACGATCTCGGTCATCGGTTCCGACCACCTCGTCAGCACCCATGTGGAACTGGCGTCGACCGCGACCTGCCGACTCGTCGATGAGGTGTCCCTCGGCCGCCACGGTGAACCGTCCGGCACGTTGGAGTGGCAGATCCGCGTCGAGCGCGGTGGCCGCGTGCTCGTCCACCACAGCGAGCGGTTCGGTCCGGACGAGCCCGGGTCCGGGAGCGTGGTCGGCGCCGGTTCGGCCCGCCACGTGTGCTCGGCGGTGCTCGTGGGCGTCGACGCCGGTCGCGCTCGCACCCGCGTCGACGGAGCCTGCGCCGGCGCCTGGCTGCCGAAGACCGATGACGCTGTCGTGGTGATGGCAGTGGGGCCCGACCGTCCCGCCGTGCGCGCGCTGTTGCGAGAGCTCGCACCCGAGCTGGCCACCGACCCGAAGCGGTGACCACGTCGGGCGGCATCGACCACACCGGGATGTCGTCGTCCGCCCGATCGCACTGTGGTCGACCTTCGTGCGATGGGTCACGCCAACTATGTTCGCCCCGTGGTGTTGTCGCGACGATCGGCGGGGTGGCTGCGGTACCTGCACCGCAAGGCCCACACCCCTGACGACTGGAGTCGCCACGGCCGGCCGCATCCGCACTGGGACGATCGATCCGACCCGCCGATGGCGAGTTGGCACCGGTTCGACCTCGTCGACTCGTCGTACGCGATGGGACTGATGGCGCACCGCACGCCGGCGTGGACCGAACCGTACGTCGAGATCCTCGACCAGCTCATCGAACGCCATACCCAGTGGTGGTCGGCGGCCGACTGGCTCACCCAGTTCGGCCACGACCCCGACCGGGCCGACTATCCGGACGCCTACCGGATGTTCATTCCGGCCGAGCTGTGGGGCGAGTACGACGTGCCGGGCTGGACCGCGAACGGCATCGAGCCCCACGGCGTCCAGATGGACCCGATCGCGGCCGAAGGCATGCTCTTCTACCAGGGCTTCCTGCTCGTCCTGCTCGGGATTCGCTCGATGATCGCCAACGGTCCCGGCGATCGCGACCGATGGAACGAACCGTTCGAGCTGATCCGCGACGGCGAGCACTCGTTCACGTGGACGCACTCGCAGATCGCGCAGAACCTCCGTGACCAGTGGCGTGCGTCGCCGCTGGGATGCCATTGCGAGAACACCAAGATCTGGCCGTTTTGACTGGCCGGCGCCGGCCTCGGTCTGAGGCTCCACGACAACCGGCACGGCACGACGTATCACGACGAGGCGTTCCGGCCATGGTGGGCGTACGCCCGTGAGCACTACCTCGATCTGCACCGCGACGAGCTGCCGACCACGACGACCTTCTACTACGACCCGGTCGACGACGCGCACCTCCGGTTGCCTGCCACGGCCGCGCTGACGACCGCCTTCTACGCCGCACCCCAGGCGCCCGCCGACGCCCGGCGTCTGTTCGCCGCCGGATGTGCGACCGCCGGCTACGACGACCAGCCGGTGGCACCGCTGCGAGCGAGCCGGGCGCCGGCGTCATCGCTGCTGCTCGCCCGCGAGTGGGGACTGGACGACCTGGCCGCCCGGCTGTCGGCGGCGATCGAGTCGTCGTACGAACCCACGTGGCACGCCGAGCGTGGTGAGTTCACGTGGGGGATGGGGCTCGACGAACCGCACCCACGTGGCCAGTTCAACGCGTTCCTGGCGGCGGCGGAGGCAGGTGGCCCCGGCCGATGGGAGACACTGTCGGCGGCGCCGCTCGCC
>CAXBAZ010000279.1:0-5812 GCA_963973395.1 uncultured Acidimicrobiaceae bacterium | reverse complement strand
ATCCAACTCATCCCATCCCCAGCAACGATCCGGCCGTGGGCCGATCCGGTGCTCTCACCCGTGGTCACGACCCTCGCAGTGCGTACGTCGAACGGTTCTGGCTCAGCGTGATCGGGCCGACGGCGACCTGGATCATGCGTCGGTTCGCCGACGAGTTCGACCTCGAGCCCGAAGGTTTCACGCTCGATCTGCAGCACGCGGCCAGTTCGATGGGTCTGTCGTTCAGCAAGGGGCACAACTCGCCGTTCGGCAAGGCGCTGCACCGCTGCGTCATGTTCGGGCTGGCGCAACCACTCAGCGACGGATTCGCCGTCCGGCGCAAGTTCCCGACCGTCGCCCAACGCCACCTCAAGCGGCTCCCCGACGATCTCCAGGCGACGCACGACGAGTGGGCGCGCCGCACGATCTCCATCGATCGGCGCGACATCGAGCGCCGGCTGATCGAGGCGGGGGTTCCCGCCCACGCCGTGGCGCGTGCCTGTGAGGCCGCAGCGATGGCGTCGTAGGTCGTCAGATCGCCGCGGCGGGATGCGGCTCGTCGCCGAGCACGCGCTGCTGACGATCGAGCTCGGCGCGCAGTTCGGCGATGATGTCCGCGTAGGACGCGTCGCCGATCACATTGGTCGTCTCGAGCGGATCCGCGACCAGATCGAACAACTCCCACTCGACCGGGTCGGCCGGGCCGTTCGCCCCGGTCTGCCCGAGCGGGTCGTTGTAGTAGCAGATCAGCTTGTGCGTCCGCGTGCGGACGCCGTAGTGGGCAGGCACGTTGTGTGCGCCGTCGCGGTGCATCCAGTACCGGTAGTACATCGATCGGCGCCAGTCGTCCGGCACGTCGCCGTGCAGCAGCGGGACGATCGAACGTCCCTGCATGTCGTCGGGCACCTCGACGCCGGCCAACTCGAGGAACGTCGGTGCGACGTCGACGTTGAGCGTCATCTCGTCGCACACCGAACCGGCGGCGACCGCACGCGGATAGCGCACCATGAAGGGCATCGAGAGCGATTCCTCGTACATCAGCCGCTTGTCGAACCAACCGTGGTCGCCGAGGAAGAACCCCTGATCGCTGGTGTAGACCACGACGGTGTTCTCGGTGAGGCCGTGGTCGTCGAGCCAGTCGAGCATCCGGCCCACGTTGTCGTCGATCGATGCGATGACGCGGAGGTAGTCCTTGATGTAGCGCTGGTACCGCCACCTGATCTCTTCGTCCTCGGTGAGCCCGGTCGGCACGGGCGACTTCAGGTCGACGATCGGGTCGAGATCGAGCAGACGCATCTTCATCGCCTTCACCACCGCGGCCCGGGTGGCGTGGTCGTCGAACATCGTCTCGGGCTCGGGGATGTCGACGTCGTCGTACATCGTGAAGTGCTCGCGACTCGGTTCCCAGGTGCGATGCGGCGCCTTGTGGTGGCACAGCAGCATGAAGGGCCGGTCGGGGTCGCGGGCGTCGAGCCACTCGAGAGAGTCGTCGGTGATCATGTCGGTGACGTAGCCGCTCCGCTCGATCACCTCGTGCGAGCCCCCCGGTCCGGGACCGAGCATCACCGGATTGTGGTAGTGACCCTGTCCGGGCAACACGCGCCAGAAGTCGAACCCGGTCGGGTCGTGCGTCGGACCATGGCCGAGATGCCATTTGCCGACGATCGCCGTCTGGTAGCCGGCCGCCTGCAGCAGCTTCGGGAACGTCCGCAGGCGGTTGTCCATGTGGGTGTCGAGCGTGGTGACACCGTTGACGTGGTTGTAGTTGCCCGTCAGGATCGCCGCACGGCTCGGTGTACAGATCGAGTTGGTGCAGAAGCACGAGTCGAAGCGCATGCCGCCGTCGGCGATCCGGTCGAGGTTCGGCGTCTCGTTGATCCGGCTGCCGTACGCGGAGATCGCATGAGCGGCGTGATCGTCGCTCATGACGAACACGAAGTTGGGGCGGTCGGCCCCCGTCACGCCGGTGAGAACGTGGTCGCGAGGTCGATCAGGAGTCGGGTGCCGAAGCCGGTCGCGCCCTTCGACCTCCAGCCGGTGTCGCTGTCGACGTTCATCGGACCGGCGATGTCGAGGTGGGCCCACGGCACGTCGCCGACGAACTCGGACAGGAAGATCGCGGCCGTGGTCGCACCTGCGTACGGGCCGCCGACGTTCTTCATGTCGGCCACCACCGAATCGAGCAGCTTGCGGTACCGATCCTTTGCCAGCGGCAGACGCCAGACGGGTTCGTCGACCTGCTCGGCCGACGTCTGCACCTGGGCGACGAGCGCGTCGTCCGAGCCGATCACCGCCGCCATCTCCTGGCCGAGCGCCGCCATCGCGGCACCGGTGAGCGTGGCGATGTCGACGATCGCGTCGGGCGCTTCCTCGGCCGCGAGCGACAGTCCGTCGGCGAGGATCAGCCGGCCCTCGGCGTCGGTGTTGTGGATCTCGACGGTCTTCCCGTTGCGGATGTGCAGCACGTCACCGAGCTTCATCGCCGACCCGGACGGCATGTTGTCGGTGCACATGAGCCAGGCGGTCACCTTGTTGCGACAACCGACGTCCTTCAGGGCGGTCATCGCGCCCAACACGGCCGCGGCACCCGACATGTCCATCTTCATCATGGCGTGGCTCGGGTTGCTGGGCTTGAGGCTGATGCCGCCCGAGTCGTACATGACGCCCTTGCCGACGAGCGCGAGGTGCGCCTTGGCGTTGCGGGGGGCGTACGTCAGCTTGACCATCCGAGGCGGTTCGACCGATCCGGCGTTGACGCCGAGGATGCCGCCGCAGCCGAGCACCTCGAGTGCGTCCTTGTCGAACACCTCGACCTGGAGGCCGTGTTCGGCGGCGAGCTCGGTCGCCCGATCGGCCAGATCGCGTGCCGTCAGATGGCTCGGCGGTGTATTGGCGAACTCGCGGGCGAGCATCGCGCTCCGTGCGGTGGCGACGGCCCGACCCGCTCCCTTCGACGCGGCTGCATCGGACGTGGCGCCCACGATGAGGGCGAGCGAGCCGACCGGGCACGAACCCGACGTGTCGTTCTTCTGCGCGACGTAGCGGTACCGGGCGAGCGTCACGCCCTCGACGACCGCCTGGGCGGCCGCGTCGACGTCGACCGCGCCGTCGTCGGCCAGGTTGGTCGCGAGCGACGACGCCGAGCCGGACGCCCGGGCGAATGCCGCGGCCGCGTCGCGCAGCGTCGAGGCCGTCGGCTGGTCGCCGATGCCGACGGCCACGAACGTCGGGCCGTCCTTGGCCGGCACGAGCAGGGTCTGGCCGACCTTGCCGGTGAAACCGAGCGTCTCCATCCCCGACCGGGTCAGGCCGAGCTGCCGCGGCACGGCGCCGGATGCGCCGACGGCGAGGCCGACGGCGTCGACGCCCTTCGGGATCGAGCGGACGGTGGAGACGGTCGGGACCTGTGACGACATGGCTCCATTCTGGCGCGTCGGCACCGGACTCGTGAATGCCGCGTTGCGAGATCGTGTCCGTGACCCCGGTCACTCCGCCCCTGTTAGTGTCGAAAGATCGCTCCGCCGGCTGGTTCGGTGTGCGGCGTGAACACACAGGCACTCTCGAGTGCCCACTCACCTGAGGAGGAAGTATGACCCCGACGGGGACAACCAAGACATGGCGCAGGGCCGCCGGCGCAGTTGCGGCGCTGGCACTCGTGGTCACCGCGTGCGGTGGCGACGACGATGACGCCGGCGACGACGTGATCGACGACACCACCGAGGCGACCGCCGACGACACGGCCGACACCGCTGACGACACGGCCGACACCGCTGACGACACGGCTGACACCGTCGACGCGGTGCAGGGCGGAGGAACACTCCAGGCGGTACGCGACCGCGGCGAACTCAACTGCGGTGGCAACGAGACGCTGCCCGGCTTCGGCGTGGTCGACTCTGCCGGCGAGTACTCCGGCTTCGACATCGACTTCTGTCGTGTGGTCGCAGCCGGCATCCTCGGCGACGCGGAGGCCGTGAACATCGTGCCGCTCAACGCCGACGCCCGGTTCACCGCGCTGCAGTCCGGTGAGATCGACGTGCTGATCCGCAACACGACGTGGACGGCGACCCGTGACGGTGTCGAGGGCTCGAACTTCCTGTTCACCACGTTCTATGACGGCCAGGGCATGATGGTGCCGGCGTCGACCGGCTTCACCGAACTCGAGGACCTCGCCGATGCGAGCATCTGCGTGCTCTCGGGCACGACCACCGAGCTCAACCTCACCTCGGTGATGGGTGCCCGAGGCATCAACTTCACCCCGGTCGTGTTCGAGGACAACACGCAGCTGCAGCCGGCCTACGAGTCGGGTCAGTGCGAAGCGTGGACATCCGACGCCTCGCAGCTCGCAGCGTTCAAGGCCACCATCGAAGAAGGTGGCGGCGAGGAGCAGTTCATCATGTCCGAGATCATCTCCAAGGAGCCCCTGGGCCCGGTGGTCGCCGACGGCGACACCGAGTGGGCGCAGGCGGTCAACTGGGCGGTCATGGCACCGGTCCAGGCCTGGGAGTTCGGCCTCGACTCGAGCAACGTCGGCAGCTACTCGGGCGACGATCCCAACATCCTGCGCTTCACCGGCCAGGAGGACGGCTTCGACCCCGGACTCGGCCTCGATCCGGCGTTCGCGGTGAACGCGGTCGAGCAGGTCGGCAACTACCAGGAGATCTACGAGCGCAACATCGTGCCGATCGGTCTCTCGCTGGAGGGTTCCCCGAACGACCTGTGGACCAATGGCGGCCTGATGTACGTGCCGCCGTTCCGCTGATCGAACTCTGACGCGACACACCGGCCGGATCGGAACACGATCCGGCCGGTGGTCGTCGCGTCGACTTCGTACTGGTTCGAGTTCGACCACCGATGGGGGCAGTCGTGGGTGCTGACGCATGAGCGCGCCGATGCGGGCGCAGAAGCCGCCGTTCTGGCGCAACATCAATGTCCTGCGCGTCGTCGCGCAGGTCGTCGCCGTCGGCGTCGTCGCCGCGGTGCTGTGGTGGTTGATCAACAACCTGCTGACCGGCCTCGACGAACAGGGCATCCCGTTCGGCCTGGGGTTCATCGACGACCCGGCCGGATTCACGATCCGCGACTCGAGTTTCGATCCGAGTTCACCGATCTGGGAGCTGATCCTGTTCGTCGGCGTGAAGAACACGCTGGCGTCGGCGGTCGTCGGCATCGTGCTCGCGATGATCATCGGCATCATCGTCGGTGTCGCCCGGCTGTCGAGCAACTGGATCGTCAAGAAGCTCGCGGCGCTGTACGTCGAGGTGTTCCGCAACATCCCACCGCTGCTGATCATCATCTTCGTCGGCAGCGCATTGTTCGTGAACAACAGCCGCCTCAACCCGTTCACTGCTGCGAGCACGCCGAACCTCTTCAAGATCCCCGGCACCGACACCAACTTCATGATCCTGTCGAGGACCCGACTCGGCTTCCCGTCGTTCGCGAACGACGGGAACACGGGCCTGTTCTGGATGATCATGGCCGCCGTCCTGGTCACGGCGATCGGGGTCTGGGTCTGGCGGACCCGCGTCAACATCGAGACCGGCGCACCCCACCACCGAGTGCTGTGGTCGTTCGCCACACTCGTGGTGCTCGGCACCGTGGCGTTCATCGCGCTGCAGCGTCCGCTGCGGTGGTCGTGGCCCAGCGTCTCCGAGAGCGGTCGGCTGATCGAGGGTGGGCTGACGACGAACGATGCCTACGTCGCCCTCACGCTCGCGCTCGCGCTGTACACGGCGAGCCACATCGCCGAGATCATCCGCGGGTCGATCCTCGCCGTTCACCGAGGCCAGAGCGAGGCTGCGAACGCGCTCGCCCTGTCCGGCTTCCAGCGGAACCG
>CAXBAZ010000278.1:0-5824 GCA_963973395.1 uncultured Acidimicrobiaceae bacterium | reverse complement strand
GGTGGAACACCGCCGACACGGCGGCCATCCCCGAGCCGAACGCCAACGCCCGACCTCCCTCCAATCCGCCGAGCAGTTGCTCGAGCGCATCGGTGGTCGCAGTGCCCTCGGACCGGCTGTACACACGCTCGTGCGGCAGGTAGAAGTTCGATGCGAACACCGGTGGCACGTTGAGGGGTTCGCCCTCGACGCGAGTGCGTCCGCCGGCGATCAGCCATGTCTCGGGTGTCCAGTCCGGCATCCGAGTGAGGCTACCCGGCGGCGCGCTCGAGGCCGTCGAGGATGAGATCCAGCACGAACCCGAACTCGTCGCGTCGCGCCTCGTGCTCCTGGTGGTACCGGACGTGGGCGACGACCAGGGGGAACTCGTCGGCGGTGACGGTTCGATGGAACCGGGCGAACATCTCCGCTCGATCGGCGACCTGTTCGGCGTAGGCGAGCTGCTGGCTCGTGAAACCCTGGATGTGCAGCGTGACCGCGTGGAAGCCGACATCGGCGACATCGTCGGGCAGGTCTGCCCGTCCGAGGTGGTGCAGCAACGCCTCCATGTAGTGCCAACGGTGCGGCCCCGGCCAGCGGCTCGACCACAGTGCCGCCGCCCATGGATGCCGGACGAGGGCTGCGTGGGCCGACATCGCGATCGCACGCACGGCCGGCTTCCACGGGAGGTCGGCGGGCGGCGCCACGATCTGCGCCGCGACGAGATCGACCATGCCGTCGAGCAGGTCGTCCTTGTTCTCGACGTGGTTGTACAGCGACATCACCTCGAATCCGAGCGCCGCCGCGAGCTTGCGCATGCTGAGGCCGTCGACGCCCTGTTCGTCGGCGATGTCGATCGCAGCCGCCAGGACACGATCTCGGCTGAGCGGCTGACGGTCTCGCTGGCGGTCGGACCGTGCGCCGTCGTCGGTTGTCACAGGTCTCCGATCCGGTCCGCCGCCAGCCTCACCGAGTGACGACGGACATTGGTGGGTTGCCGAAACGTACAGTGTACGTCTACAGTCGTCGCATGCGGAAACATACGGTGTACGTCACCTGGTTCGCGTCCGATCCGGGTGGACGATGAGAGCGATCGAGCAGGACGGCTACGGCCCTCCCGCGGTGCTCCGCCTCGTCGAGGTGGAGCGACCCGAGGCCGCTGACGGCCAAGTGCTCGTGCGGGTCCACATGGCCGCCACCAATCCGCTCGACTGGCACTTCATCACCGGCACGCCGTGGGTGCTCCGTCTGATGGCGGGCCGACGCCGACCGAAGCAGCCTCGTCGTGGCGTCGACATGGCCGGCGTCGTCGAGGCGGTCGGAGCCGGGGTCACGGCGTTCCGTCCCGGCGACGAGGTGTTCGGGGGTGGTGAGGGAGCGTTCGCCGACTACGTCGTGTGCCGGGAGACCGCGCTCGCACCGGTGCCGCCCGGGATGACCTTCGGCGAGGCTGCCGCGCTGCCCGTGGCCGCAGTGACCGCCCTGCAGGGCTTGCGCGACCACGCCGCGCTCCGACCAGGGCAACACGTGCTGATCAACGGCGCGGGCGGTGGTGTCGGCAACTATGCCGTGCAGATCGCCAAGTACCTGGGCGGCGACGTGACCGCCGTCTGCGGAACGCACAACGTCGACATCGTGCGTTCGCTCGGGGCCGATCACGTCGTCGACTACACCGAGACCGACGTCGTGGCCGATGCCGTGCAGCGGGGCCGGCGTTACGACGCGATCCTCGACAACGTCGGCAACCGCTCACTCGCCGACTGCCGGCGGCTCCTGACCGACGACGGGGTCCTCGTCATGGTCAGCGGACCGAAACGCAACCGGCTGCTCGGTCCGATCGGACGTGTCGTGCGGGCCAAGTTGCGCTTTCTCGTCGGCCGGCAGCGTGCCGTCACGTTCACGGCGTCGGAGACGCACGAGGAGCTCGTCGCGCTCTCCGGGCTCGTGGCCGAGGGGTGGTTGCGTTCGGTGATCGACCGGACCTACCCCTTGGAACAGGTGGCCGAGGCGATCAGCTATCTCGCCGAAGGCCACGCACGCGGCAAAGTGCTGATCACTGTCGCCGGCGACCAGGGGCCACCCGACTGATCTCGCGATCATCCCTCGCGATCGTCGATCCGATCACCTGCCCGGGTCGTGACGTCCACTTTCCCACCGGCCGCCGGTCTGCCATACTTGCGAGCGCAATGTCTCGCCCTCGCGCCGGGCCGTACCGGCCGGGTCCATCGACCAGGAGCTGCATGATGACCGACCGCCGGATCACCGTCACCGACAACGGGCCATACCTCGTCGCCGGCGACGTCCCGCTCCGACGGCGGGCACCGATCGTCTCCGAACACGGCGAGCCGCTGACCTGGTCGACGGGGACCGAGCTCGACACCGCGGACCGCTACGCGCTGTGCCGGTGCGGCCGGTCGGACAACAGGCCCTTCTGTGACGGCACCCATGCCCGGGTCGGCTTCGACGGCACCGAGACCGCCCCGACCGACGGCTATGACGACCGGTCCAAGGCGTATCCCGGCACCGGCATCGTCGTCCACGACGACCGCGGCATCTGCGAGCACGCCGGCTTCTGCGGCAACCGGGCATCGAACGTGTGGAAGATGTCGCGGAAGGCGGACGACACGATCGTGCGCGGCCAGGTCATGGCCATGATCGAACGGTGCCCCTCGGGTGCCCTCACGTACGAGGTCGACGGGGAGACGGTCGAGCCGGTGGTACCGATCGAGATCGATGTGGTCACCGACGGTCCGCTCTGGGTCACCGGCGGCGTGCCGATCGAGCGCGCCGACGGTCAGCCGATCGAGACCCGGAACCGGGTCACGCTGTGTCGCTGCGGCGCGTCGGGGAACAAGCCGCTGTGCGACGGTTCCCACGCCGACGCCGGCTTCCGCGGCTGACCCTCCTGAGGACGCCCGCGAACGGAGCGAACCAGGTTCGCTCCGTTCGGTCGTTGCGGGGCCTCGTTTGTCACCGGCAGGGCGCGGGTACCAACGTCGGTATGAGCACCGACCCCACACCACCGGCATCCGACGAGGCCGACCCGGAGAAGCAGACGACCCCGGGCGGCCAGGTCGAGGAACTCGAGGAGATGGCCGAGGAGACCGACGCCGAAGTCGGCCCACCGTCCGACGACTGACCCGACGAGGTCCGCCGAAGCGTCGTCGACGCCGCCACCCTCCCGATCGCTGCCACCGGCTCCCGGTAGCATGCCGTGACCCCGGCGACGGGTGACGAGACGCGTCACGACGAGGGAGCGACCATGGCGACGACAACTTCCGCGGCGACGTACGGCGTGCCGCATCCCCTCGGGGTCTCGTACGACGGCAGCGGGGTGAACGTCGCCCTCTTCTCGGAGACCGCGACGATGGTCGAGTTCTGCGTGTTCGACGACGAGGACCGTGAGCGGCGCTTCGAACTCCCCGATCACTCCGCACACGTCCACCACGGATACGTCGCCGGGATCGAACCCGGCCAGCGGTACGGCTTCCGAGTTCACGGCCCCTGGAACCCGCATCACGGGGAGCGGGCCAACCCGGCCAAGCTGCTGATCGACCCCTATGCGCTGGCGATCGAGGGCGACGTCACCGCCGGCTCGGCGCTGCTCGGCTTCGATCGCAAGGATCCTCTGTCGCCCGACGAGCACGACAGCGCCCCGTCGGTACCCAAGTGTGTCGTCGTGGACAGGTCGTTCGACTGGGGCGACGATGCGCCGCCGAACACGCCGCTGCACCAGTCCGTGATCTACGAGACCCACGTGCGCGGGTTGTCGATGACGCACCCCGGCGTGCCCACCGAGCTGCGCGGCACGTACGCCGGCATGGCACACCCGGCGATGATCGAGCACCTGGTCGCGCTCGGTGTGACCGCCGTCGAACTGATGCCCGTGCATCACTTCCTGACCGAGGGATTTCTCGCCGAGCGTGGCTTCCGGAACTACTGGGGGTATTCGACGATCGGTTTCCTGGCCCCACACAGTGCCTACTCGGCGTCGGGCCGACGCGGCGAGCAGGTCACCGAGTTCAAGCAGCTCGTGAAGACGCTGCACGGCGCGGGCATCGAGGTGATCCTGGACGTCGTCTACAACCACACGAACGAAGGCAACGAGCGGGGCCCGACCCTCTCGTTGCGCGGGATCGACAACGAGACCTACTACCGGCTCTCGTACGACGATCGCGGCCGCTACGTCGACTTCACGGGTACCGGCAACAGCCTCAACGTCCAGCATCCGGCGGCGCTGCGACTCGTGTTGGACAGCCTCCGCTACTGGGTGACCGACATGCACGTCGACGGCTTCCGCTTCGACCTCGCGACCACGCTCGGACGCGACACCAACCACTTCGATCCGCGCGCAGCGTTCTTCGACATCGTGCACCAGGACCCGGTCGTCGGCCGCGTCAAACTGATCGCCGAGCCGTGGGACATCGGCCCCGGCGGCTACCAGCTCGGCAACTTCCCGCCCGACTGGTCGGAGTGGAACGGCCAGTTCCGCGACGACGTGCGTGACTTCTGGAGGGGCGCACCCGGCACCCTGCCCGCGTTCGCCAGACGGTTCACCGGGAGCGCCGACCTGTTCGACACCGGCGGCCGTCGACCGTCGGCGAGCATCAACTTCGTCACTGCCCACGACGGCTACACACTCGCCGACCTGGTGGCGTACGAGCAGAAGCACAACGAGGCGAACGGGGAGCGGAACCGGGACGGCCACGACGACAACCGGTCGTGGAACGGTGGCGTCGAGGGCCCGACCGACGACGAGACGATCGCCGAGAACCGTCGTCGCCGAGTCCGCTCGATGTTGGCGACGCTGCTGCTCTCGCAGGGTGTACCGATGCTCTCCGGCGGCGACGAGATCGGACGGACCCAACGGGGCAACAACAACGCGTACTGTCAGGACAACGAGCTGTCGTGGCACGACTGGGCAGCGGCCGACGAGCAGCTGTTCGAGTTCACGCAACGCCTGATCGCACTCCGCGCGGCCCACCCGGTGTTCAGCCGGCGTCACTTCTTCGAGGGACAGCGCACGATGGGCAGCCAGCTCGACGACATCGGCTGGTTCCGTCCCGATGGCGAGCCGATGCGGACCGACGACTGGCACGTCCACCACGCGCGCGCGATCTCCGTGTTCCTGAACGGCAATGCGATCGGCCCGCACGGCCCCGAACTCGAACGTCCGCTCGACCGCAGCTTCCTCGTGATGTGCAATGCCGGTGCGGACGGATTGGGTTTCACCGTGCCGGTCGGGCTCGGTGGCAGTCGGTGGCGGGTCGTGATCGACACCTCCGATCCCGACTCGACCGACGAGATCATCGAGACGAGCGACGACTGGAAGGTCGGCGCCTGGACCCTCGTCCTGCTCGAGCGCCACGAGATCCTGCCGAACTCGTCGTGATGGTGCTTCGATGACGATCTGTGAGGCTCGACGACCAGAAGAGTGACGATCTCGCCGTCGAGGCTGCTCGCTTCCTCGACGGGATCGGCGCCGCGGCCCGCGCCGCCGTGAGCTCCTCGCCAAGCCGGCGAGTTCGGACTGCCCTCAGGTGAGGACCGTGTTCTTGGCGACGGCGACCACGCCGCCGTCGGAGACGGTGAAACGCTCCCGGTCGGCGTCGTGATCGTGGCCGATCGTGAACCCGGGTGGGACGACGACGTTCTTGTCGATGATGCAGCGCCGCACGCGTGCCCCGACCCCGATGTGGACGCCCTGCATGATCACCGAGTCCTGGATCTCCGCATCGTTGACCGTCACGCCGCCGGACAGGACCGAGTTGTTGACGATGCCGCCGGAGACGATCACCCCGCTGGCGAGGATCGAGTTCGTGATGCGGCTCGGAACGCTGTCGCC